>JAQZAZ010000114.1 GCA_029239355.1 Sphingobacterium sp. | reverse complement strand
ATAGCTTAAGGATTAGCAAATGGGCTTATTTAATTGGTTTACGCAAGAAGTTGCGATTGACTTGGGTACTGCGAACACCCTGATAATTCATAATGACAAGGTAGTAGTGGATGAGCCTTCTATTGTTGCATTTGACCGCACCACAAACAAAGTGATTGCCATCGGTCGACAGGCCATGCAAATGGAAGGTAAAACACACGACAATATAAAAACAGTAAGACCTTTACGTGATGGAGTAATTGCTGATTTTACAGCTGCTGAACATTTGATCAGAGGAATGGTAAAATTAGTTAACAATGGTAAGAGTTGGTTTTTCCCATCGCTACGTATGGTTGTTTGTATTCCATCGGGCATCACGGAAGTAGAAAAAAGAGCTGTACGTGATTCTGCAGAAATTGCGGGTGCGAAAGAAGTCTATTTAATTCATGAACCAATGGCTGCTGCTGTAGGTATCGGTATTGATGTAGAAGAACCAATGGGGAACATGATTATAGATATCGGTGGGGGTACAACAGAAATTGCTGTTATCGCGCTGTCTGGTATTGTATGTGATCAATCCATCCGTGTGGCAGGTGATAACTTTGACTCTGACATTGTTCAATACATCCGTAGACAACATAACATCATGATCGGTGAACGTACAGCAGAGAAGATCAAAATTGAAGTAGGTGCTGCACTTCCGGAGTTGCAGGAACCTCCTGCTGATTTTGCTGTACAGGGTCGTGACTTGATGACCGGTGTTCCTAAACAGATCACTGTTTCATATACAGAAATTGCCCATTGTTTAGACAAATCAATTTCTAAAATCGAAGAAGCTATCTTAAAAGCACTTGAAATTACTCCACCGGAGCTATCTGCTGATATTTACCAAACAGGTATCTATCTTACGGGGGGTGGTGCTTTATTACGTGGTTTAGATCGTCGTATTCAAGCAAAAACGAAGCTTCCTGTACATATCGCCGAGGATCCACTTCGTGCCGTTGTCAGGGGCACTGGTATTGCGCTTAAAAATATTGGCCGATTCAAATTCTTGATGCAGTAATTAACGTTCGATAATTAACAAGATTTTATTAAAGAGCGATATAATATGCAAAATTATTATATCGCTTGCTTATTATAAATACCCACGATAAAAAATGAGAAACCTTTGGTTATTCCTGAGACGATACAATGCATTCTTTTGGTTTATCCTATTTTTTGGATTCTCGTTATTTTTGATTATTACCAACAATTCGTTTCAACGCAATTCTGTATTAAACTCATCCAACCATGTGATCGGTAGCTTATATGCAAAGGTAAACTCCTGGAAAAGTTACTTACATCTGGATGAGACTAATGATGCTTTGGCCAAAGAAAATGCACAATTGCGGAAAGACCTTCAGGCATACAAATCGACAGATAGTATCAAAATTGGTCCCGTACCGGTCATAGATAGTAGCGAATTTGGGCGTTACCAATTTATTGTTGCGAATGTAATCAACAATAGTATTCATCAAAAAGCCAATACGATTACATTGGATAAGGGCAGCAAAGATGGTATAGAGAAAGGAATGGGGGTCATTGCCCCGAATGGTGTTGTTGGTATTGTATTAAACGTTTCGCCAAATTTTTCTACAGTACAATCATTATTACATCCTGACACTCGTATTTCTGTCACCTTGGGTCATAGTGAAGTCTTTGGATCGCTGGTCTGGGGTAACAATATTGATTATCGTGCAGCAACAGTTAAAGAAATCCCTAATCATATCAAAGTAAACAAAGGAGATAAAGTCTATACCTCGGGCTATTCCGGCCATTTTCCGAAAGGTATTTTTGTCGGAACGGTTATTCAAACGGGGATCTCTTCTGGAGATGCATTTTTGGATCTACGACTGCTTTTAAGTACCAATTTTTCTAATCTACAACACGTATATGTAGTAAAGGATTTATTAAGTAAAGAATTAAAAACTTTGGAGGAATCGACTAAGGACAATGGCTAGGATTCTAATATTTAATATCATTCGATTTATAGTCCTGATCGGGATGCAAGTATTTTTATTCCAAAATATTGGTTATTACAATCTGGCTGCGGCATTTCCCTATATTCTATTTATCTTTTTATTGCCAACAGGAACACCTAATTTTCTAGTTTACCTGATTGCTTTTTTAACGGGACTGACCGTAGATTCGTTTTACGATACACTTGGCGTCAATACTGCCGCTTGTGTGGCATTAGCAGCCTTCCGCATTTTCTTTATGAAGATTACACTCGAAGTAGAGGAACGTGAGTCTTTTCTTACACCAATGCTGGGATTGATGAATGTGAGGTGGTTTTTTTCCTTTATCTTTTTTGGTACATTGATTCATCATACATTCCTATATCTACTGGAATCTTTCTCACTTCAGCATATTCAATATACTTTACTTAGCATTGTTTTAAGTTGTATATTTACCGTAATTATCATGCTGTTATTTAGTATTTTATTCTACAAAAAGAAAGATCGGTTGTAGTAGATCGATGGATAGAAATTTATTTCTATGAATAGTTTTTTTGCTCGCAAGTACGTTGTTTCCGGAATCTTTGTCACCATCGTCCTGACTTTGATTGCCCGTCTATTTTATTTACAGATTATCGACGACTCCTACATACATTCGGCGAATAGCAATGTCATGCGGAAGGTAATTGTATACCCCGCAAGAGGTGTTATTTTGGACCGTAAGGGGAAAGTACTGGTACAAAATGAACCTGTTTATGACCTGATGGTCACGCCCCGCGAAGTCAAAGAAATTGATACAGCCTTGTTTTGTAGATTAGTTGAGATTGATAAAGAAGGCTTTATCAAACGTATGGAAAAAGCCAGGGCCCATTCCCCTTATAGAGCATCGATTTTTGAAAAACAATTATCCGTACGGACATGGGCGCAGTACCAAGAATATCAATACCAATTTCGTGGATTTTATGTGCAAAAACGAACTATCAGAAGTTACCCAGATAGTATTGCCGCCCAATTTTTAGGTTATGTCAGTGAGGTAAATGACAAAGACATTGAACGGTCTAATGGATTTTACCGTAGTGGCGATTATATCGGAAGGAGTGGTGTCGAACGATCCTATGAAGATCTCATTCGGGGAAAAAGAGGCGTTAACAATTTAATGGTCGATGCGCTGAACCGTCCAAAAGGTATATTTATGGAAGGGAAGTACGATACCCTAGCCGTTGCGGGTGAAGGCTTAGTCTCCTCCTTAGATAAGGATCTTCAAATTTTAGGTGAAAACCTCATGAAAAATAAGCTAGGATCCATTGTTGCTATTGAACCAGCAACAGGAGAAATATTAGCCTATGTGAGCAGTCCGAGTTATGATCCAAATCTTATGGTAGGTCGGCAGGTCGGCAATAATTACATGAAGCTACTGAATGATGAAACCAAACCTCTTTTCAACCGGCCAATTCAAGCGTCTTATCCTCCAGGGTCAGTATTTAAAGTTGTTTCGGCATTAACTGCACAGCAGGCTGGGGTGATTGACCGCAATACCGTATTTTTCTGCCCGCATGGCTATAGTTATGGTGGTGGACGAGGTTGGATGGGATGTACCCACTATCATGGATCAACGACCTTACAACGTTCTGTAGCCGTATCCTGTAATACATATTATGGATTTACCTACGCTAAAATGATCGATGGCCGTGGCCTTTCCGGACCTAAAGCCTATGATTTATGGCGAAATGCAGTTACACAATTCGGAATCGGACATAAATTAGGGATTGATCTTCCTGGAGAAAAAGCAGGTTTATTGCCCACATCGGAATTTTATACAAAACGTTACGGCAATGACAAGTGGCGCTCAAGTTTCAATATCTCTTTGTCCATTGGGCAAGGTGAGATGGGCATCACGCCATTGCAGATGGCCAATATCATGGCTATCGTAGCCAATAAAGGTTTCTACTATAGACCGCATCTCATCAAAGGTATTGGCACGCAAAAAATTGCAAAAAAAGAATTTACCGAAAAGATCAGTGCTGGTGTAGATGAACGATATTATCCTGTGGTTATACAGGGAATGAGCGATGCTGTAAACACGCCCGAAGGAACAGCTTGGGCGAACCGTATACCGGATATTGAAATGTGCGGAAAGACAGGTACCGCTCAAAATCCACATGGCGAAAATCACGCCGTATTTTTCGCATTTGCACCCAGGGAAAATCCAAAAATTGCGATAGCAGTATTTGTGGAAAATGCGGGTTATGGTGGAACATGGGCTGGTCCGATTGCCAGTATGATGGTCGAAAAATATCTGAAAGACACAATTACAGCACCAAAGTATATTCAGGACCGTATCTATAAGGCAAACTTCCTTCCCGCACCAAAGAAAATAGTGGATCCCAAAAATAAGGATGCCAAGAAAACGGATTCGGTCAAATCAAAAACAGATACGATTAAATCGAAACGTCAGACTGCAGCATTGATAAAACCAAAGGAAACAATTGTTCACCATAGTGAGGTAAAAAGAAGATATGAATAATCAAAAAAATAGTTTCTTTGGAAAAATAGATTGGTTAACAATCATATTATGGTTATCACTATGCCTAATAGGACTTTTCAATATCCGTGCAGCAGTTTTTAATCCGGAAATGCCAGGTTTTTTCATGTTAGGAACCAATTATGGAAAGCAATCTTTGTATCTGATTTCGGCAATCATCCTCGGTATATCTATTCTGATAATCGACGCTAAGTTTTTCAGTTCTGCTTCACCAATATTCTATGGGATCACAGCCATACTTCTCGTCGTTGTGTTGGTTGTTGGACGAAATGTGGGTGGAAACCAGGCTTGGATTGATTTGGGTTTCTTTCGATTGCAACCGTCAGAATTTGCGAAGCTCTCCACCTGTCTGCTGTTGGCCAACTTTCTAAGTGCGCAGAGCAATAAAGCTCCCACCATGCAGACCTTGGCAATGGGCGCTGGAATTGTACTTTTTCCCGTATTCTTGGTTATGCTACAGCCCGATACTGGTTCAGCACTTGCTTTCTTTTCGTTGATTTTTGTATTTTACCGTGAAGGTTATGTCAACAATGAATTACTGATATTCGGGGGGCTATGTATCCTACTTTTTGTTTTATCCCTCCTATTCAATCCTTGGATCCTAATATTGGTGCTAGCTGCTATTATCGGTTTTTTCATGTGGAGCTTCCGAAAAAAGAGAAAGTATATCATCAATCTGAGTATTCTCTTCGCTGCCTGTACCGCATTTATATTATGCGTGGACTTAGTTTATGACCACGTACTACAGCCCCACCAACGTGACCGGATCGATATCATTCTAGGCAAGACCCAAGATCTTAAAGATAAAGGATATAATTTGAATCAGTCCAAAATCGCCATTGGATCCGGACAATTCTGGGGAAAAGGTTATTTACAAGGGACGCAAACAAAATACAACTTTGTACCTGAGCAAAGTACCGATTTCATTTTCTGTACCGTAGGCGAAGAATGGGGCTTTGTTGGTTCGGTAACATTGCTTGCCATTTACCTCACCTTACTTTTACGCATTATTCATATTGCGGAACGGCAGCGCTCGGCCTTCGCTAGGATTTATGCATATGGTGTAGCTTCTATCCTATTTTTTCACTTATTTATCAATATAGGAATGACAATAGGTATTGTCCCGGTTATCGGGATTCCGCTCCCTTTTGTCAGCTATGGTGGGTCCTCATTATGGAGCTTTACAATATTACTTTTTATTATGCTAAAATTTGACTCTAACAGAAAAGGAGTCGTTTAATTCGCCTGCGGAAGTGGATATTTTTTTTAAATCCTTTCCAGTACCAGCTGAATAGCTTTTTCAACGACCGCTTCAGGATCCGATGAGAATTTTCCTGCTACCCTACTTGCTAAAATGGCATTTATGGATACTGCCTGATGGCCAAACATACTAGCCAGCGCATAGATCCCGGCGGTTTCCATTTCCAGGTTAGTCAAGCGGAGGTCGCCGTACTTAAATGAATTTATCAAGGGAATGAGATCCGGAATCGTATTATCTGATCTTAGGGAGCGTCCTTGCGGTCCGTAAAACCCCGGAGCAGTCAGAGTCATTCCTTTTTGCAGGTCAAAAGCAATACGTTCTAATAAGCCCTTACCCGCACGTGCTACGTAAGGTTTTAAACTCAATTGGGGGAAATGTCGAATCAAAGAACTTTGTATATTGAGTTCAACCTCGTCATAAGGTTTTTGATAGTATTGCATCAGTGCATCAAACCCTATCCCATAAGTGGAGGCCAGTATGCTTCCCATTTCGATATCCGCTTGTACAGCACCAGAGGTACCGATTCGCACAATATCCAAAACTGTGAGCTCGCTCTTCAGCGTCTTATTCTGAAAATCGATATTGACCAATGCGTCCAATTCATTCAAAACAATATCAATATTGTCTGTTCCGATACCTGTCGAAATCACGCTCAGTCTTTTAGTGCCAATATATCCTGTATGGGTAATAAACTCACGTTTTCCTTTTTTGAGTTCTATACGATCAAAATATTTCGAAACCTTCGTGACACGGTCGGGGTCCCCTACCGTAATAATTGTTGTGGCTAAATCCGCTGGCAATAGATTCAAATGATAAATACTTCCATCTGAATTTAAAATGAGTTCGGCATTATTCATTATATTGTTCTTAAATAATTCAATTCACAACCTTCTATTTTTGAAAAACGTTCGACAACCCGGTTAACTTGCATTTTGCGTACCTCAAATTCCAGGTAACAATTATTGTCAAATTGTTGCTTTTCAATTTCCAGCCCCTCCTCTTTAATAATACGCATGACATCATTCATATTCAGGTAATCAAAAGTTAGCCCGTAGCTATCGTTAACTGTCCGTTCGATGATCTTAGCATGATCCAATGCATCCTGTGTCGCCGATTTATACGCATTGATCAAACCTGGTACGCCTAACAGGGTTCCACCAAAATAGCGGACAACAACGACGATTATATTGGTGATATCTGCTGATAGCAGGGCATTCAATATAGGACGACCCGCAGTCCCAGAAGGCTCGCCATCATCGTTTACCCGAAATACATTACGATCTGGGCTCAGCCGATAAGCCCAACAATGATGCCTTGCTTTCGGATGTAGGATCTTCACATCCTGTAATACCTCTTTTAATGTTTCTTCAGACCTAAATGGAAATGCATAAGCAATGAATTTGCTCCCTTTATCTCGAAAAATTCCTTCGTAATTTGTATCGATCGTTCGATAAGTATCTTCAAATAAGCTCACAAATATGCGATAATTAAAACTGAAACAATAGAAAGAGCGATGCCTAGGTAATTCAACCCAGATAGTCTTTCTTTAAAAAATACCACACCAACCAAAGCGCCCAGAGATATTACCCCAATGTTCATTCCTGTAAAAACAATGGAAGGATTTTCGGGCAGCGCTCGATGCGCTTTCATATAAAATAATATATTGCAAAAGTTGAAAGCACCCAAAATCAGGCCATAAGCTATGGCTTTGAAAGAAAAGACCTGCTTTTCAATCCAGATAAAATAGCCTAGTAATCCAAATGCAATCAGCATAGCCATGACAAATATAATAAACATCGAACTGACATAGGGAATCGTGACATGCAAAGCGACTTGCTTAAAGAGGATATCGATAATCCCCATCCCGATAAAAACAAGCAATGGATAGAGACTTCTATAGCGCATATCGGGCAAGTTTGTTATTGAAGCTGATTTGCGCCAACCAATGGAACATACGATCGCCAATAGACCAAGCCCTATACCCAGCAATTTATTCCCTTGTAATCTTTCATTGAATAAAAAAAATGATGCCAGTAGCGGTATAAACAAGGACAAGCGCTGCGCAACTTCTGTTTTTACCAAACCACTGTAACGGATGGATAAAGCTATAAATACAAACATTCCAGGCAACAGTACCGCTAATGGTATATAAAGCGTAAGTGGCAAGCTCGTCCAGCTCATTGACTCTATTTCGGGCTGCAGTATAAAATAGGTCAAAACAACTGCCATGGGATAATTCCACACGATCACTTGTTTTGTTTCCACGCCATCCTGTTTGGCCAATTTCAACAATACTGCTACAGTGACACTGCAGATAACACTAATTAGGACAAAAAACATCGTTCAGCTATTAATTAATTCCAAAGTCCACGCTTCGCTACACGGGCCCTACGCTCTAATTTTATAAAAAAATCTGCGTATTGCACATTAGGAGCTAAGGTATACGTTACGGCGTACCCTTGTTCCAACAAATCCGCGTTTACAAATTTACTTCCAATATACACATAAGCCAGTAGTCTTCCATAACGATCCTTTTTCCCAATATCAAACACTAACTTAACATTTTTTCCGCTCAACATGGATCGCAGGTATTCTTTTGCCTCCTGCCCATAATATCCAACTTCTTTTCGGGCTGTTTTTCGTGTTTCGGGTGCATCAATTCCAATCAGCCGCACCCGTTCTCCTTTTTTACGACCACTTTCAATGACAAAGGTGTCGCCGTCAATGACCCGTTGCACTTTCACGTATCGCTCCTCCCCTTTGTAAGAAAAACTTAAAAACAAGAAACCGATGATCGTAGCAGGTACCAAAAAATTCAATCGCTTTAGCATAAAATTCATATTTGGGCAAAGGTAATAAAATACTTTTTCAGCAAACAACCTTTAAAAAAGGTAATATTTTAACCATAAAATCGGCAATTATTCATAAAAAAAACACGAATAAAAAGACGAATTTTTAACCTATTTTTATGGTTAAAAAACCATAAAAAATGCACACTAAAAAACCACAATTTAATCACAATAATCTGAATATTAAATAATTAAAACAAAAATACCACACAAAAAAAAACATCAAAAAAAACATCTATTTTTACCACTAAAAAAACGATAAAAAAAACGCTATAAATGATTTATTTTTTTATAAAAAATTTATTTTTTCTTTGATATTTCAAAAACATTCGTACATTTGAAATGTCAAAACAACAAAAGGATGAACAGATCATATACATATTTCTATTTTAACTTCTTTTATTTTAAAAATAAGAGCCGGGATTAGATTGTGTATACATTAAAAATATAACAAGAAAGAGTCCCGGTTTAGATCACCGGGACTCTTTCTTGTTTAAGGGCAAAATAGCAACAAAAAAATGAGTTTAAAAATTGCGATACAAGGAGCAAAAGCTTCATTTCACGAGGAAGCCGCATTTAAATACTTTGGACGGGAAGTCGAGATTGTTGAATGCGATTCATTCAAAAAAACCTGTGAATTGCTTAAGCAAAGAAAAGTAGATTACATTGTTATGGCGATTGAAAATTCAATTGCAGGTAGTCTATTACCAAACTACAATCTGCTTCGGGACTATAAATTTCATATCACAGGTGAAGTCTATCTCAACATTCAACAGAATTTGATGGTATTGCCAGGTGTTAAATTGAAAGACATCAAACACATCGAATCACATCCGATCGCCATCCGTCAATGCGAAGAATTTCTTTCAGAGCTGGAAGGTGTACGTATTACAGAAGGATCCGATACGGCAGCTACTGCAAAAATGATCGCTGAACGAAAATTGACTGATACAGCTGCAATTGCAGGTACTCTAGCCGCTGAAATTTATGGGCTTGAGATTTTAGAGAAAAGAATCGAAACCAATAAAAAGAATGCAACACGTTTTCTGGTTCTTTCGAATGAGGTGGTTGAACACAAAAATGCCAATAAAGCATCTTTATCGTTCCAAACGGGGAATACGGTTGGTTCCTTAGCGACAATCTTACAGTGTTTTGCTGAGCAAAATATCAACCTGAGCAAGATTCAGTCCATGCCCGTTATCGGAAAACGCAATGAATATGACTTTTTCGTTGATGTTGAATGGAAAAAACAATCAGACTATGAAGCTGCGATCCGAAAAGTACTCAAACATAGTGTCAATTTCAATATTATGGGCGAATACATCAAAAACGAGAAACTATAATCAACAATTTAATAATTAGAAAATAATCAAACTTACCTGAATCTGCTGACAGGACAAATGACTTACAAAACAAGCATGACGACTTAACGGATTCAAATACCTTTAAAAATTTATTCGGATGAAAAATACATTAGAAATCACTCCTTTGAAATCATGGTTAGATACTGGAGACAAACCCTTAATTATTGCAGGCCCTTGTAGTGCAGAAACTGAAGAGCAATTGGTATCTACAGCGCATCTATTGGCAAATACTGGAAAAGTAAATATCTTACGTGCTGGTATCTGGAAACCACGCACACGTCCTGGTGAATTTGAAGGTATAGGTTCAATTGGTTTGGAGTGGTTGAAGAGAGCAAAAGAAGAGACCGGTTTATTAACAGCTACTGAAGTTGCTACAGCCAAGCACGTAGAGGAAGCTTTAGCTGCTGGTGTTGACGTACTTTGGGTAGGTGCGCGTTCGACGGCTAATCCCTTCACAGTACAAGAAATTGCTGACGCCCTACAGGGAGTAGATGTACCAGTTTTCGTAAAAAATCCGGTTAACCCAGATTTATCATTGTGGATCGGTGCTTTGGAGCGTATCAATCGCGCTGGCATCAAAAAATTAGGTGCTATCCACCGAGGCTTCTCTTCTTACGAGAAAACGGCTTTCCGTAATGAACCGATGTGGGATCTTGCGATCCAATTAAAGACGGCTTGTCCTAATTTACCGATCATTAATGATCCAAGCCATATCTGTGGGAATCGTGAATTATTACCATATATTGCACAAAAAGCAATGGACATGGACATGCAAGGTTTGATTATCGAATCGCATATTGACCCCTCTGTTGCCTGGACGGATGCCAAACAACAAGTTACTCCAGCGGCTCTGGCAGAATTGATCGATCATTTAACATTACGTAAAGCGGATTCTGACAATCCTTCATTCGAGGACAAATTAGCAGAATTACGTAGCAACATCGATAAATTGGATGATTTAATTATTCAAAAAATCGGAGAACGTATGAAGATTGCTGAGAAAATTGGTGAATACAAACGTGATAATAACGTAACGATCTTACAAGTAAACCGTTGGGATGAGATTGTTCAAAAACGCACAAAACTTGCTGAAGCACTTTCTTTGGGCAGTGAGTTTGCAACAAAATTCCTAGAATTAATTCACAACGAATCTATCCGTAAACAAAATGCGGTCATGAATTCACAAGAACAACCTACAGCTGAAGCATAATGAAACAAGTCATCAAGCTGACGCATCCATCAAAAAAGATTAAAGGCACGGTTCAACTGACAGGATCAAAATCCGAGAGCAACCGTGCTCTTATTATCCAATCCTTGAGTAAAGGACAAGTTGATATCGCAAATCTTTCCGAAGCTGCCGACACAGTTACATTGAACCGTGTATTACAGATCGCATCCAACCCGCAAGCAGGCTACAATACGATTGACATTGGTCCTGCAGGCACGGCAATGCGTTTTCTGACAGCCTATTTGAACCTTGTTCCCGGAAACTTTATTCTTACGGGAACCGAACGCATGCAACAGCGGCCAATTGGTATATTGGTTGATGCGATGAAAGAAATAGGCGCAGACATTCATTATGAAAAAAAAACTGGCTACCCGCCACTAAAAATAGAAGGTGGATTGTTTCAGGGAAAGGACCGTGTCCGGATAAAAGGAAATATTAGCAGCCAGTATATCTCTGCGCTACTTTTAATCGCTCCTGCACTGAAAAAAGGGCTTACATTGGAAATCGAAGGCGAACTGACTTCCAGACCTTATGTATCCATGACCTTGGATATGCTAAAAAGTGTTGGTATACAGCACGAGTGGACAGCAAATGAGATACATATTTCCCCACAAAGCTTTTCAAAAAGCACCATTTATGTGGAGCCAGATTGGAGTGCAGCCTCATATTGGTACGCTATTGTAGCCTTGGCAGAAGATGGCGCATCTATTGTCTTACCGGGACTTAAAAAAGACAGTTTGCAAGGCGATATTGCCATTGTTGATATTATGACGCATTTTGGCGTCCAATCCAGTTTTGAAGCCGATGGTCTACATCTTCAGAAAACGGCAATAGATTCAAAAAAAATAGTATTTGATTTCAAAGAATGTCCGGATCTCGCCCAGACGGTTGTTGTGGTTGCTGCCGCTTTAGGTCGTGACGTTTCTTTTACGGGTCTGGAGACATTAAAGATCAAAGAAACTGACCGAATTGCTGCGCTACAGACTGAAATAGCAAAATTTGGCGCTGATTTGATCGAAGACAACGAAACCTATCACCTAAAAACAGCTCAAGTATACCAGCCAACAGAGGTGACATTTGACACCTACGAAGACCACCGTATGGCAATGGCATTTGCTCCCCTTGCATTAGTTTTTGACCAGATCAAGATTGCGGAGCCACAGGTTGTCGAAAAATCGTATCCAGATTTCTGGAAACACCTACAGTCTCAATCTTTTATTATTGACTAATATTAAAAACCAGGAGAATACAGCGATATGTTCCCTGGTTTTGTACCTATATACGCACTATTGACAGCTTTAATGACAACGAGGTGAACGCGATCACCGTAAAGGGCTTATACATAGTTTTATACGATCAAAATTGATAAAGTTGTATTTTACAACAGCGTTATCATTGCATTTAAATGCAAATTTATCTAAGTTTATTGAAATTTAATTTTTATGGCAGGAAATTCATTTGGCGATTTATTCAGAATCAGCACTTTTGGCGAATCACACGGTAAAGCTATCGGTGTAATTATTGATGGTTGCCCCTCAAATATAACGATAGACGAAGAGTTTATACAATCTGAGCTAGATAAACGCAAACCGGGACAATCCCGGATTACCACACAACGAAAAGAAAGTGATACCGCCCAGATATTATCGGGTGTATTCGAAGGCAAATCGACCGGCACACCGATTGCCATTGTCATACCAAATGAAGACCAACGTTCGAAGGATTATACGCACATCAAAGACATCTTTAGACCCTCTCATGCAGACTTCACCTACCAGATGAAATACGGCATACGTGACTATCGTGGCGGAGGTCGTTCTTCAGCCCGTGAGACAGCTGCAAGGGTTGCGGCAGGTGCAGTTGCAAAAAGCTTCCTAAAGCAATTTGGTATTGAAATTTTTGCCCATGTCTCTGGTGTGGGTACGATTGAAGCACCCAATTTAGATACAAAAGATCTTAACGCTTTGCTTGATCTACGTGAATCCAATATCGCACGCTGTGCTGATCCGGCAACAGCCAATGAGATGGTCGAATTTATAGATTCGATCAGAAAAGCGGGTGATACGGTAGGAGGGCGTATTTCAGCAGTGATAAGGCATGTTCCCGTGGGCCTCGGAGAACCGGTATTTGATAAACTCCATGCTGACCTTGCAAAAGCCATGATGAGCATCAATGCTGTTCACGGTTTTGAATATGGGTCAGGTTTTGCAGGTTCAGAGTTGCGAGGTTCCGAACATAATGATATATTTGTAGCAGATGACCATGATTTAAATCAAGTGCATACACATACCAATTTC
>JAQZAZ010000113.1 GCA_029239355.1 Sphingobacterium sp. | reverse complement strand
AGGAAGTGCAGTACGTATCAAAGGGTTGTTGGATATTGTAAACCCTTCGGAACGTCAGATCGTTGTGTTGTCCGCGGTAGCTGGAACGACAAATGCTTTAGTAGAAATTGGTCAAGCTTACACAGCAGGTAAGAAGGACGAGGCTAAGGATTTGATCAAGAAGCACAAGGATAAGTACGAAGACCTTATTAAGGAACTTTTTAATACTGAAGCCGGTTATAAAAACGGGAAGGAATTAATCGACTATCATTTTAACCTGATTTCCAGCTTGGCAAATGAGCTTTTTACGCCAATTGAAGAAAAAATCATATTGGCACAAGGGGAATTGATGTCTACAGCATTATGGCATTTTTACCTCAATGAAATCGGCATCTCATCCGTTTTGTTACCGGCGTTGGATTTTATGAAAATCGATGAGGATAATGAGCCTATGATAGAGTATATCGGTGAGAAATTGAGTACCATTCTTGCTCAACATCCCGAAAATACCTTGTTTATTACACAAGGATTTATCTGTAGAAATTCGTTTGGTGAAATTGATAACCTTCGCCGTGGCGGATCGGATTATACCGCTTCATTGATTGGCGCAGCTATCCGTGCCGATGAAGTTCAAATCTGGACAGACATTGACGGTATGCACAACAATGATCCGCGTGTCGTAAAAGGTACGACGCCAATCGCACACCTAAGCTTCGACGAGGCTGCCGAATTAGCTTACTTTGGTGCGAAAATATTACACCCACAATCCGTTTTTCCGGCACAAAAGTATAATGTGCCCGTACGTTTGTTAAATACAATGGAGCCGAATGCCAAAGGAACATTGATCAGCAAAGATGGCGCACAAAAAGGTTGTATCAGGGCAATCGCTGCAAAAGATGGTATCACCGCCATTCATATTCATTCCTCGCGGATGTTACTTGCTTACGGTTTCTTGCGCCGTGTTTTCGAGATTTTTGAGCGCTATAAAACACCGATCGATATGATTACTACTTCAGAAGTAGCGGTTTCGTTGACTATAGATGATACGACAAATTTAGCTGATATTATTAAGGAAGTAGAAGACTTTGGTTCTGTTACAGTAGATGGCGACCAGACCATTGTTTGTGTGGTCGGTGACTTCGGTCTGAATAGCCATGGTTACGCTGCACGTGTTCTTGATGCTGTAAAACATCTCCCGGTGCGTATGATTTCTTACGGTGGTTCGGACTTTAATGTATCCATTCTTTTGAACTCAGATCATAAAACAGAGGCTTTACGTTCATTGCATAATCGTTTATTTTAAGAAAGAAGGTTTTTTATATGATAAATACAGCTATTGCGGCAAGATTTGGAGAAAAAGAAACGCCGTTTTATTACTACGACCTGGCCGTGTTAAACAAAACCTTGGAAGCAGCTTATGCAGCTTCCCATAAGAGAGGATTCCACGTTCATTATGCATTGAAGGCTAATTTTAACGATGTGTTACTCAAAGCAATTCAACAGATCGGCTTTGGAGCCGACTGTGTGAGTGGCAATGAGGTGAAAAAGGCAATTGAGTGTGGCTTTGCGCCACAAAATATTACTTTTGCAGGTGTTGGAAAATCGGATAAGGAGATCAATTATGCACTACAGCAAAATATCTTTGCATTCAATGTGGAGTCTATTCAGGAGCTTGAAGTTATCAACGAACTGGCTTCAAAACAAGGTGTAAAAGCCAATGTTGCTTTGCGAATAAATCCCAATGTTGATGCACATACCCATCATTATATAACAACAGGACTCGACGAGAACAAATTTGGTATTCCAAATGCGGATTTAGAAAAATGCGCTGCTGTTCTTAAGAAATGTGATTTTATAGAGTTGGTAGGATTACACTTTCACGTGGGCTCTCAGATTACCGATATGACGGTATTCAAAAGTTTGTGTGTAAAGGTCAACGAGTGGAAGAACTGGTTTGAGGAACGTGGAACACAGATCCGTGTGTTGAACGTCGGTGGGGGGCTTGGGATAGACTATAAAGATCCGGATGGTAATCCGATTCCGGATTTTGAAGCTTATTTTGACATTTTTGATCGTTTCCTAGAGCGTAAGCCGCATCAGGAAGTTCATTTTGAACTGGGCAGAGCTTTGGTTGCTCAATGCGGAAGCTTGGTGAGCCGTGTATTATATGTTAAGAATGGTGTCAAGAAAAACTTTTTGGTGCTGGATGCAGGAATGACTGAATTGATGCGTCCGGCTTTGTACCAGGCTTACCATAAAATGGAAAATATCAGTGAAGGCACGGGGGCGGAAGCGCTAAACTATGATGTTGTCGGGCCAATTTGTGAATCCTCGGACTGCTTTGGAAAGGAAGTGCCTTTGCCTGTATCAAAACGGGGGAATTTGATCGCTATCCGTTCAGCAGGAGCCTATGGTGAGGTAATGGCCTCCCGTTATAATTTGAGAGAAGAAATCAGATTTGTCTACAGCGATCAACTGTAAGAGACGATTTTAAACGAAAACAGATTTAAAGAGCCGGTTCATTTTATGGACCGGCTTTCTATTTTTCATGTATAGATATCTGAAATGTCTTTTGTATACTTGTTTATGCTTACAGCGATTGAATTTCCGGTTACCATTGACTTATTTGGAAAAACCTTTCTCCTCCATCCCTTTATGGAAGGATTCGGGATGTTTATGGGGATGCGCTATTATCAGCTGCTGAAATGGAAGGATAAGGAGAGTTTAGGGCATACCAATTCACTTTTGATTGTTATTGCGGCGGCCTTAGGGGCCTTGATCGGATCACATATCATTGGTTCGCTGGAGCGTCCGGAGGAACTGTTGAATGCCGTGAGCAAAATGCGTTACATCTGGTTAAATAATACCATTGTAGGCGGCTTGGCGGGTGGACTGCTCGGGGTGGAACTGATGAAAAAAATCATGGGTAAGAAAGAGAGCACAGGCGATCTCATGGTATTTCCTCTGATAGTTGCGATTATGATCGGAAGGATAGGTTGTTTTTATACGGGGGTATTTGAGCAGACTTATGGCTTGCCTACGGACTGCCCATTGGGGATGTACCTTGGTGATGCTTATCGAAGACATCCGGTGGCGTTATACGAAATTGTATTTCTGATGCTGTTATTTGTTTCATTGCAGTGGTTTAAGCGAAGATTTATATTCCATAATGGCTTACTCTTTCAACTTTTTATGCTCAGTTATTTTAGCTTTCGTTTTTTATTGGATTTTATCAAGCCAAGGGCAATCATCCTTTTTGGGATCAGTACCATACAGATTACCTGTCTTATTGTGATAATTTATTATATTTATTTATTGAAGAATGCGCATATAGAAAGGAAGGTCTAAATTATGTATTTACTCGAAGGATCATTTGGTTCGGAAAACACAGCTATGTTGGGCTTGTTTTTACTGTTTGGCGGTGCTATAGTCATTGGAATAGCACTTTTGGTCATCATCATCGGTTCGATTATAAAATCCAATAATAAGGAATCTACATTTAATGTTAACCCTTGGCTGAAAGTATTATTGGGCGGTATTGGAGCAATGATAGCTGGCGGGGTTGCCTGTGGAATAGCACTAAATTAATAGCGATAGATATATGCCAGTTAGAAATTACACCTATTACGATTATACCATTAGTCTGTGTCCGACTTGTCTTTCGCGTGTAGGTGCAAAGATTATCATCGAAGATGAAAAGGTCTTTATGACCAAAAATTGCCCTGATCATGGTTTTTTCAAAACGTTGATAGCAACCGATGTGGACTACTATAAAAATATCCGGAACTATAATAAGGCATCTGAGACACCGTTAAAATTTGAAAATAACGTCCACTATGGCTGTCCTTACGATTGCGGTTTATGTGTCGATCATGAACAGCACAGCTGTCTTTCTATCGTTGAGGTGACCGACCGTTGCAATCTGACATGCCCCACCTGCTACGCTATGTCTTCGCCTCATTATGGGAGGCATCGTTCGCTGGAGGAAATCGAGCGCATGTTTGACAAGATCGTTGAAAACGAAGGTGAGCCGGATGTAGTTCAGATCAGTGGGGGAGAACCAACTATTCATCCAGCGTTTTTTAAGATACTGGATATCGCAAAAACAAAACCGATAAAACATTTGATGCTGAATACCAATGGTATCCGGATTGCAAATGACCCCGGATTTGCTGAACAACTTGCAACTTACGCTCCAGAATTTGAAATTTATCTGCAATTTGATTCTTTCCGACCGGAAGTGCTTGAGAAGTTTAGAGGCAAGGATCTGACTGATGTACGCAAAAAAGCCATTGAAAAGCTCAATGCGTTAAATCTGAGTACAACGCTCGTTGTGGTCCTGGAGAAGGGTACCAATGACGATGAAATCGGAGCAATATTGGATTATGCTTTGAATCAGCGCTGTGTGCGTGGGGTAACCTTTCAGCCTGTAGAAATTGCCGGTAGAAATGCGGAGAATGCACAGCAGCATAAGATGACCCTCACTGAGGTCAGACAGGAAATCTTAGATCAGTACCCGCTCTTGAATCCGCATGATATCATTCCGGTACCCTGCAACCCAGACGCTTTGGCTATGGGCTATGTGCTTAAGATTGGTGATGAAAGGATTCCGCTAACACGGCATATTGACCCCGCTGTACTCTTGAATAATCAGTCACGCAATACCATTGTGTATGAACAGGACACTGGTGTGCAGATGCAGTTGCTGGATATTTTTAGTACAGGTATTTCGGTGGATAAAGTAAAACCAAAGGTCAATCAATTGCTTTGTTGCCTGCCTGATGTATGTGCTCCTGAACTGGACTATGATAATCTTTTCCGCATCATTATCATGAATTTTATGGATGCCTATGATTTCGATGTCCGCGCGGTCAAAAAATCCTGCGTACATATTGTCAACAAAGATTTAAAGTTAATCCCCTTTGAGACAATGAATCTGTTTTACCGTGATGACAAAGTCAAGCGTTTGGAAGAACTTAAATTATCAGATGCTATTCGATTTTAGACTTGGATAAACTATTTTTGCTGGAAAATAATAGGATAGGGTTTTTTCCTGAAACCTCGTTTTGTAGTTCTTCTGCAAGATCGAAATGGCTATTATTGAAAGAGATTAACAATTTGGGAATATGAAATTGAGCAGCGTTAAGCATTTCATTACGATTATCAGTTTATTGACATTACATCTCTACGCCTTCGGACAAGATTCGGTGCAGGTAAGAAGAGGAACGGCCAATACCGACGGGTCGGTATCACATACTGGTTTAAATAGAAGATTCAGTGCCGATTCGACTCGAATGGGGAATGATTCGCTGCGCAATGATCTGCGGAAAGTCAATCTGACGTTCCTGTCCAATATTCGTACGGCATCAATGGCGGAATTTGTGGCTCAGCTAAATGAAAGATCCAATTCGTATGCGACGGCTAGTGGCAATTCAGCAAAAGACTCCGTCGCGACTATAAAAAACGCAATTTCCGAAGAAATTAAGCAGCTGAGATCTATTAAAGGAAGTATTGCAAATTATTCCGGCAGTTTAAGTAGCACACAAGATCAGATCCGGGGTATCATCAACCGGTATGATATTAGTGCCAGCAATCACTCGCGCGCGTATCAATATCTTAATAATGCCCAACTTCGGCTGGCCGCAAAGATGGATTCCCTTGAATCGATCAATCGTACAATTGATGAGCTTATCATCAAGGATCAGCGGCATCTAAATAGATTAGACCTGATTCCGGAAACAAAAGCTGCTGCAAAGAAACCGGATGTTGCACCGGGCAAGAACTCAATCTGGAAAGCCAATACGACAAGTATTTCGAAAGATGTACTCTTGGACAATATTCGCAGTAATTATAGTAATAATAAATCCATAGACAAATATGTCAATCGCACGGATTGGGCGAGCCGGATTTTGTTGATTGTGCTCGGGCTGGCCTATTCGTATTGGATCGTACGGGTGGCTTATATTCTGAAGCAAAATGATCAGGAACATAAGCTTGCCATCGATGCCATTGTCGGGAAAACCGTTATCTTGCTGCTGACATTATTGCCTTTCGTCAATTTCTTTACACCATCCTTCATTTTACAGGCCTCTCAGCTGGTGATCATGTTAATCTTCATGTTTCTATTGCGGCATAAAATGACGGGACAGCAGCGTAAGATTGCCCTGATTCTGATCATCTTTTACCTATTGGATGTCTTTGTCAATATGATTGTAAGTGATGATCTGTTTTTACGTATTATTTGTATTGGCTTTAATCTGATTGCATTGGGGTTGGTAAGTTATACTAAAAGACGTATCAAGAATCCGGAGAGCCCGGGGTATATCAGCAATTTTATCTATGTGGTGTTTGCTGTCTTAAATATCACGGCGATTACATTGAATGTCATTGGACATGTGGAGCATTCACGCAGCTTCAGCATTGCATGTGCCGTAGGCTTGGTGCAGTCGTTTACCTTACAGTATTTTGCTGATATGATCAAAGCAGATGTCCGTAATCAATTCAAAAAGGACCGTTTGGTGTCGGGATTCTGGATGCGCTTTAATGAACAGCGGACCTTGGCGATTATAACAGAGATCCTCCGTATTGTATGTATCCTATTGGCAATTATTGTCCTGGCGAATAACCTTCAGTTTATTGACACCTTGTTGGGACTTAGTGAAACTTTTTTTGGCAAGGTGCGTAGCATCGGTAGCATTTCCTTTACCTTAGGCAATCTCGTTGTTGCTGTACTGCTGTTGCTTGTGGCCAATTGGTTTCAAAAGAATATCAGTCTCATCGTGCTCGGTGGTGAAGATGGCCAGCTAAATCAGGCCTATAATCAGAAAATGACACTCTTTCCGTTGTTTCGTTTGGCGATTATTCTGATCGGCTTTTTCATGGCTATTTCAGCTTTGGGTATGAGCATGGATAAACTTACTGTCGTCATTGGAGCACTGAGTGTTGGGATCGGTTTAGGGATGCAAAATATCATTAATAATTTTGTGTCCGGGATCATTCTTGTTTTTGATAAGCCTTTTCGGGTGGGCGATCAGATCGAACTGGCCGACAAAAAAGGGCGTGTCAAAGAGATCGGTATCCGTGCCAGTGTATTGAAAACTGCAGACGGCGCCGATGTGATTATTCCCAACGGTGATTTACTTTCGGGTAGGGTTGTCAACTGGACCTTATCTCAAGAGTATAGCAAAGCAAGTTTTGTGCTTCATATTGATCGGAAGGCAGACCTTGATCAGGCGAAGCAATGGATTAATGACGCAATGACGGCGAGCCCATATTTCGTCAAAGAACGGGATAGCGGTATCAGTGTGCAAGATATCAGCGAAGAAATGATCTATTTGAGCGTTTCCTGCTGGGTGAATTTCGCCGCGAATGCCTCATCTTTTAAAAATGATGTGCTGATTATCCTTTATAAGCAGTTTGAAGAAAAAGGATTGAAATTCTATAGTGTATTGCCTCCTAAATCTTGATAGACAACCAACATCTTTTGTTTGTTAGTAGTAGATCATAGGATCATTTTGTCTGTTGTTGTCTATATGCTTTTGGACTGTATCCCCTTGTGCGCTTGTAGAAATGGGATAAGTGGCTTTCGTCGACAAATCCCAGTTCTTCGGCAATCTGTTTGAGTGTGTATGCAGTGGACTTAAGCCGATGTTCGATTAATTCGATTCGGTACATGGTGATGTAGTCTCTCAAGCTACTCCCAAAGTTTTTCTTGAAATAAATGCCAAAATAAGTGGGAGAGATGTTAAATTTTTGAGCAATCGTTTTTAGCTGAAGATGCTCAGGGGTAAAGATATGCTGATGGATATAAGCCGAAATGGAGCTGTCGATGTATAGTGTATGTGCCTGTGGAAAACGCTGTGTTTCAGATATTTCCTTATAGCGACCGAAGATAGCAACCAGTTGATCAAACAGCCATTGTGATGTCTGGTTGATAGCGGCAATGCTGTATAGCCGGACCGCTTCCATGATATGGGAATAGATCAAACGATCGTGATCGGTCATGTGCAATTTACTTTCTCGCAATCCTCTGTCGTTCATTAATTCCATAATCCAGGCGTACAGTTTTTGTTGACGCCGATTTTGCATAAAATAGCTATCTGTAAAAAGAATGAATAGGAAATGTGTTTTTTCGTGAATATTAAAGTAATGTTTATCTGCTGGACTAACAAGAAAAATATCACCGCGTTCATAATCTAATTCAAATTTATTGATGATATGTTTCCCCTGTCCGCTGCGTATATAAACAAGTTCATAATAATTTTGCTCATGCATAGGCAGGTGGAAAGTGTCTTCCATAAACTCACTGATCAATAATGGTTCGAATTGTTTCTTTCGCATGATTTTTTTTGTGTATCGTGTTAAATGTACATAAAAATAATGTATTTATACATGTTTTTACTAAGCATACTATTGCACTTTTGTGTCGTATAAAATTGTAGAGAAAACATGGTTAATTTTATAATGATTGCGTTTTGTATTGCTGCTGGTATGCTGTTGCGAAGGACAAATTTAATCCACGCTGAGGCGCATAAAGGAATCAATACCTGGATACTTTATTTTGCTCTTCCGGCGGTTTCCTTTAAATATATTCCAAAGATCGTATGGTCGTCACAATTATTGTTTCCGATCTTTTCGGCAGTTTTGGTCTGGGGCGGAAGCTGGTTATTTATGGAGTGGTATTGCAGGCGAAAATCCTATAAGCAGCGCTCCAGGAGCAGCCTGGAATTGGCGGCAGGCTATAGCAATACATCCTTCATCGGGTTTCCATTGATTATGGCTTATTTTGGCGAGGCGCAACTACCGATTGCAATCATTTGTGACCAGACGACATTTATTCTATTAGCTACTGCTGGAATCATCAATGCGCTTAAAGCGAATCTTCAGGAAGGGCAATCCATTGAGGCCAAATTTATGATCAGGAAGCTGATTACTTTTCCGCCATTGATCGGTTGTATTCTTGCGTTGACTCTATCTCAGTTTATTGATTTTAGTGTTGCCGAACCTTTTTTTGATAAACTCGTGGCGACAGTGGGGCCATTGGCACTATTTTCTATCGGTTTACAGTTGAAATTCGAGGGCTGGCGCCAACAATTCGCACAGATTAGTACAGCCATGATCTATAAATTAATTTTGGCTCCCGCATTGGTTTTACTATTTGCGTTGTTGCTTGGAGTAAAAGGACCTGTGGCGCGAATCAGTATTTTCGAAGCTGCCATGCCTACCTTGGTCACCTCAGGGATCATCGCTGAACAATATCATCTCAATGCAAAGTTGGTGAATCTTGTTATCGGGTTTAGTATTGTAATCGGGCTAATGACAACGGCCTTATGGGATCTTGTAATCCGGTTTGCGATTGCCTAATGTTTAGCTCAACCTTTTTGAAGGACCTCGATCCCATGTAAGGGCAATGGTCTGTGTATTAAAATGATACTGAGCAACAACTTTTTTGCAATTCAGTTGTTATAGCAGTATAACCATCTATAAAAGGAGGTATGTTATGAACCTGATACATAGAATTGAGCATTGGGGAAATGTCCATCATCCACAATGGATTGATTACCTAAGAATTGCCTTGGGTATTATGATTTTCGCCAAAGGCGTAACTTTTGTAAACGATAGGCAAGTGGTTGAGCACATGATCGAACAAAGTAGCTTTCATCTTTCGATTTGGGGCGCTGTTCACTATGTGGTATTTACCCATTTGGTTGGCGGGTTATTCCTTATTTTGGGTTTTCAAACCCGTTTAGCAGCTTTATTGCTGTTTCCTGTCTTGGTGGGAGCTGTCTTTTTTGTCAATATCACCAATGGCTTTAGTTATTTGAATTCCGAATTGTGGCTTTCTATAGTCGTCTTCTTTTTGTTGATCTTTTTTATGGTCATGGGATCTGGAAAATATTCCCTTGACAATATGATGAACAAACCTGGATACAAAAGGGATATCTAAAAAAAGCACCTTCATGAATGAAGGTGCTTTTATCTTTTTGTTTTTTATTTACTTTGCTTGTCAATCCAATTGCGTGCATTGACGAAAGCTTCTAACCAAGGAGAAACTTCATCCTGACGTCCTTTTGGATAGTTTGCCCAATGCCATTGGAAAATTGAGCGCTCGATATGCGGCATTGTGGCCAAATGGCGACCAGTTTTATCGCAGATCATCGCTGTATTGTAATCCGAGCCATTTGGATTGTGCGGATATTGCTCATAACCGTATTTCGCAACAATATTGTATTGTTCCTCTGCATACGGTAGATTGAATTTTCCTTCACCATGTGAAATCCAAACACCCAATGTACTTCCTGCTAATGTAGAAAGCATAACGGAATTATTTTCCTGAACTTTCACGGAAATGAAATTTGACTCGTGTTTGCCCGAAGTGTTGTGCAACATTTTACCATGAACCTCGTGCTCCGGATTAATCATTTCCAATTCCATAAACAACTGGCATCCATTACAGATACCAACCGAAAGCGTGTCTGGGCGTGCAAAGAAATCGGTCAATGCCTTTTTCGCTTTCTCATTGTAGAGGAATGCTCCGGCCCATCCTTTTGCCGAACCCAGTACATCCGAGTTGGAGAATCCACCAACAGCACCGATAAATTGAATGTCTTCCAAAGTCTCACGGCCTGAAATCAAGTCAGTCATATGAACATCCTTCACATCAAAACCTGCTAAGAACATCGCATTTGCCATCTCGCGTTCCGAGTTGGAGCCCTTTTCCCGAAGAATTGCCGCTTTTGGACGTGCTTTACTTCCGTCGATCACCGGTTTTTTGCCGTTGAACTGAGTTGGGAAGGTAAATGTTAAAGGTTGATTTTTATAATTATCGAAACGTTGTTGTGCAGTTCCGTTTTTCGATTGTTTCGAATCCAATAGGAATGAAGTGGTCGACCACACATCACGTGTTGCCGCAACATCAAAGCTGAAGTTCTCTCCTCCATTTTTGATGGTAACGGTGCTTCCTGCAACTGCTTGGCCAATTTTTATGGCATCTACGCCAGCTTCTTTAACAGCTTGCTCGAAAACAGCATCATCTTTAGCTTGAAGTACAAGTCCAATATTTTCACTGAACAATACTTTTACAGCATCAGACTCATTTAATCCCGAAAGGTCATAATTTGCAGCCAAATTCACATCTGCAAATGTCATTTCCAAAAGGGTCGTGATCAAACCACCGGATCCGATATCATGACCGGCTTCGATTTGGTTATCGTTGATTAATTGCTGAACGGTATTGAATGCTGTTTTGAAATAGTTCGCATCTTGGATTGTAGGAACTTCTGTGCCTAATTTGTTGACAATCTGAGCGAAAGACGAACCGCCTAATTTGAAGTTGTCTTTTGATAGATTGATGTAGTAAATGGATCCTGCATTTTTGTTTAAGACGGGTTCAACTACTTTGGTAATATCCGTACAATTTCCAGCTGCTGAAATAATCAATGTGCCGGGAGCAATTACATTCTCACCATTTGGATATTTTTGCTTCATCGATAAGGAGTCTTTTCCTGTAGGGATATTGATTCCTAGTGCGATTGCAAAATCCGAACAAGCTTTGACAGCCTGATAAAGTCGAGCATCTTCACCTTCGTTATTTGCGGCCCACATCCAGTTGGCCGACAATGAGATGCCTGCAAGACCATTTATAATCGGTGCAAATACGATATTTGATAATGATTCTGCGATAGCAGTTTTACTAGCCGCTGCCGGATCAATTAATGCTGCGACAGGGGAGTGTCCTATCGTTGTTGCGATACCCTCTTTTCCTTTGTAGTCAAGAGCCATGACACCAACGTTATTTAAAGGTAACTGTAATGGACCTGCACATTGTTGTTTGGCAACACGGCCACCCACACAACGGTCCACTTTATTGGTCAACCAATCTTTGGAAGCCACAGCCTCCAATTGTAGGACCTGATTTAAATAGCTCGGGATATTCGCGGAATCATAGGTAAGATCTGCATAATTATGAGCAACTATTTTATCACGCATAAAGGTCTTTGGTGATGAACCAAAGAAATCCTCTAAGGCATAATCCATTGGTTTGGCGCCATTGCTTTTTGATGCAAATGTGAAGCGGTGATCTCCAGTGACGTCACCTACGGTGTACATTGGTGCACGTTCACGATCAGCAACACGTTTTAGGATTGCAATATCATCTTCAGCAATCACCAAGCCCATTCTTTCCTGGGACTCATTGCCGATGATTTCTTTTGCTGAAAGGGTAGGATCACCTACCGGAAGTGCATCAAGATCAATTAAACCGCCTGTTTCCTCCACCAATTCGGATAGACAGTTGAGGTGTCCACCAGCGCCATGGTCATGGATAGAGACAATTGGGTTATGATCTGCTTCAACTAAGCTTCGTACAGCATTGGCCGCACGTTTTTGCATTTCCGGATTTGAACGTTGAATGGCATTCAATTCAATGCCTGACCCGAAAGCGCCTGTATCAGCAGAAGATACTGCAGCACCTCCCATACCGATACGGTAATTTTCACCCCCTAAGATGACGATTTTATCACCTATTTTTGGGGTATGTTTTTTGGCTTGGTCCAATTTTCCATAACCGACACCACCAGCTTGCATGATGACTTTGTCATAACCAAGCTTACGGCCTTCTTCTTCATGTTCGAAGGTCAGTACAGATCCCGTAATCAAGGGTTGTCCGAATTTATTACCGAAGTCAGAAGCTCCATTGGAAGCTTTGATAAGGATATCCACTGGTGTTTGGTAAAGCCATTGGCGTTCTGGCATTACCTTCTCCCAAGGACGATCTTGCAATAGACGGGAATAGGCTGTCATATAGACCGCGGTACCCGCCAAAGGAATCGCGCCTTGACCACCGGCCATACGGTCGCGGATTTCACCTCCTGATCCTGTCGCCGCTCCAGAGAAAGGCTCTACAGTCGTTGGGAAATTGTGAGTTTCGGCTTTTACGGATAAAACAGAATCGAAAGATTTCTCCTCATAAAAGTCAGGCTTGTCAGCGGATTTAGGTGCAAACTGGGTGACCCGTGGGCCTTTAATAAAGGCTACGTTGTCTTTATACGCAGAAACAATCTCATTTGGATTTGTTTCGGAAGTTTTCTTGATTAATTTAAATAGGGAAGTAGGTTGTTCTTCACCATCAATGATAAATGTACCATTGAAAATCTTATGTCTACAGTGCTCGGAATTAGCTTGTGAAAAAGCAAAGACCTCGGAGTCTGTTAAAAGACGACCCAATTTGGTAGCAAGATTGTTTAGGTAGGCCACTTCTTCCGGATTTAATGCCAATCCTTCGGATTTGTTGTAGGCATCAATGTCTTCAATTTCCAAAATAGGTTCTGGCGTGATGTTGACCGTGTACATATCCTGCGTCAACGTACTGAACTTTTGCGAAATCATTGGATCGAAATCATTGAAATCTGCTGGTACCGGTTGAAATTCTTCGATACGAACAATTCCTTCAATACCCATGTTCTGTGTGATTTCTACTGCATTGGTACTCCAAGGAGTGACCATCGCTGCGCGGGGGCCTACAAAGTAATGGTTAAGGGTTTGGTCGTCGAGTTTTTTGGCGTTGCCGAATAGCCAGTTGAGTTTAGTAATG
>JAQZAZ010000112.1 GCA_029239355.1 Sphingobacterium sp. | reverse complement strand
GGTAAGAACTTTCCGTAACAATCAATTTATAGCAATTAATGACGGTTCGTCAATCAATAATATTCAAGCAGTAGTCGATTTTGAAAATACACCTGAAGACATCCTAAAGCGTATCACTACCGGAGCAGCAGTACGTGTAAAAGGTCAATTGATAGAATCATTGGGTAAGGGACAAAAAGTAGAAGTTAAAGCTACGGAAGTAAGCATTATTGGTGATTCAGATCCCGAAAAATATCCTTTACAACCAAAGAAGCACAGCTTAGAATTTTTACGTGAAATTGCACACTTACGTTTTCGTACAGGCACATTCAATGCCGTATTCAAAGTTCGTAATGCCTTAGCTTTCGCGGTACATAAATTTTTCCAGGAAAATGATTTCGTGTATATGCATACACCGATTATCACAGGTTCTGATGCAGAAGGTGCCGGCGAAATGTTTCAGGTGACGACGTTGGACCTGAATAACCCTCCGCGTAAAGAAAATGGAGAAATTGATTTTAAAGAGGATTTTTTTGGAAAATCGACAAACCTGACGGTATCTGGTCAATTAGAAGGTGAGCTCGGCGCAATGGCCTTTGGAAATATCTATACTTTTGGACCGACATTTAGGGCTGAAAACTCCAATACAACGCGTCACTTGGCTGAATTCTGGATGATTGAACCAGAAATGGCTTTCTATGAATTGGAAGACAATATGGATTTAGCCGAAGCCTTGTTGAAATACGTGATTAAATACGCTCTGGAAACTTGTCCTGAGGAAATCGAATTTTTGAAAAGCCGTTTGTTAGAAGAAGAGAAATCAAAACCAGCAACAGAACGCTCTGAATTAAATTTGGTTGAAAAACTGAACTTCGTCTTAGAGAACGATTTCGAGCGTGTAACCTATACTGACGCTGTTGAAATACTAAAACGCAGTAAGCCAAACCAAAAGAAACAATTCAAGTATCTAATTGATGACTGGGGAGCTGACCTTCAATCTGAACATGAACGCTATTTAGTGGAAAAACACTTCAAGAAACCTGTTATCCTAACTGATTACCCGAGAGAGATCAAATCTTTCTACATGAAGCAGAATGAGCCTGATGCTCAGGGTCGCAATACTGTTCGTGCCATGGATATTCTTTTCCCAGGTATCGGTGAAATGGTCGGCGGTTCGCAACGTGAGGAAAATCTTGACCGTCTATTAGCGCGTATGGCCGAAGTAGGTATACCGGCAGAAGAAATGGAATGGTTCTTGGATACACGCCGCTTTGGCTCAGTGCCACATTCAGGATTTGGTGTAGGTTTTGAACGCTTGGTCTTGTTCACTACCGGAATGACCAATATCCGAGATGTAATACCGTTCCCCCGCACTCCGAAAAACGCAGAATTTTAATATAAAGAACAACAGCCAAAACAAAATATTTTGGCTGTTGTTCTTTTCAAAGATACGTATCTGAATTATAGTTCTGAACACTTAATTTGTAGATACCCCGTTCAACGGGGCTCCAGGATTAGAAGCTATCATATTCATACGCCATAATAATTATACTATACTCAATATGCTTATCAAGATATATAACGACAATCCCAATCCAAAAGCCATTGAACAGGCCGTGGACATCCTTCGACGTGGCGGCGTAATCATTTATCCTACAGATACCGTCTATGGTATTGGTTGTGATATAACACAGCAAAAAGCAATTGAACGAGTCTGTGAAATTAGAGGTTTAAAACCAGATAAAGCCAATCTATCCTTTATCTGCTATGACCTGACTGACATTTCTCAATACACAAAATCTTTTGACACCACAGTGTTTCGTGTCCTTAAGAAAGCGTTACCAGGGCCATTTACTTTCATCTTTAATGCCACCACCAAAGTTCCCAAATTACTAAGCTCGAAGAAAAAAACTGTGGGTATCCGTGTGCCGGATAATAACATTGTTCGGGAAATTGTCAAACAATTGGGCAATCCAATTGTGACAACTTCCATTCACGATGAAGATGAAATTATCGAATACTCAACTGATCCCGAATTGATCTACGAGAAATATCAAGATCTTGTCGATGCAGTTATTGATGGTGGTTATGGAGATAATGTCGCTTCCACCGTAGTAGATCTGACAGAGGGAACTTTTGAGGTCATTCGTGAAGGAAAAGGGGATCTAGCGCAATACCTATAATGGTCCTACGCCCAGATGACCAACCCTAATCCATCAAAAAACATTTTATTAACAAATATCAGCCCCGATTGATTGTTGATAAGCTGTGTATAAGATTGATTTTTCGGAATTACAATTTCAATTTATTAACAATAATAACTACTTATTAACATTAAAAATGTTAATAAGTGAAATACCTTTACCTGCCAGTATACTATAAATGTGAATAACATAGCCTTTGCTAACATTACAATGTGAATAACATAAGAAGATAAATCCAAAAATCACAGTGAAATGTGTAAAACTACGGTGTTATCAACATAAAAATGTTTATAACACCTCCAAACGCATTAATAGATTAAAAATCGATGTGTATAACCCTCCTAAATTCACATCTTAATGTTGAAAGTTATGTCCAATTTTTACACGTTGTTTTATTGTCACATTGAAGAGTCAAAACCCAGCTTTGTGGTCGCTAATAGCTTTCTACAAAACGGGATCAATAGCTCAGATATTTAACACGTTGGCGATTCCAATAGTAAAAAGGAATTTCATGGTATTTACAACTGCCAAAAACAAGTCTCCCCCCTTCTCGTGTTGAATGCCATATGACACAAGCGCAGGCACTACACAACCATACCCACGTGACCTGCTAATGGATATAAACAAACACCTTTTCAGATTTGTTCCACTCAATGATCTCATCTTCCATCTTTTTGTAATCTGACTTGGATAAACGGTACATACAACAATTACTGATTGATACATTGAAAATTCCATGCGGGGAGAATGTCGAAAGATAATCACCCTCTTAAAATTCAACTTGTTCGAAACTTGCTAACAGTTCTGTCCGAAAAGTTTCGGGAAGAGGAAATAGGTTTTCAAGCAATTGGTTAAACATACTTAGAAAAGCGCTCTACAAGATCACGACTTCTTCGATGATGACGTGTCCTACATACTCGTTTACTCTTCCGAGGATTTGCCGACGCATTAATGCCAGTTCGTTTTTAATGACAGCAGACTCCACACGCACAAATAATTTTTTGTCTCGCACATAAAGCTGTTGCGTACGGTTGGCAATTGCTTTACCAATCAACTGAGGCCATACCGAGGCGATTGAAGTCTCATCAAATTTTCGACGCAGCTTGTAAGCTTCAAGGAGGCGTTCTACCCCCTGCTTAATGGTCATATCATCGCTTGACCGAATAAATTCTAGGCTCTTTTTCATTGGTTGCTTCTTATACATTCACTTGTCCTCCTTCAATACCAAATATACGAACAGGGCGATTGATTTCGTCAAAGATTCGCTGAATTCTTTTTGAGTCCGTATCTGTTAGAAAAATCTGTCCAAAATCATCATCAGAGACCATCTGCATTAATTTATGCGTACGACGATCGTCCAGTTTATCAAAGATATCATCCAGTAGAAGTAAGGGTTTAAACCCTTTTTTTTGCTGCAAATAGGAATATTGAGCAAGTTTCAGCGCAATAAGAAAAGATTTCTGCTGCCCTTGAGAACCAAACTTCTTCAGTGGCATTCCACCATGAATGGTAAATATCAGATCATCTTTATGGATTCCCTGACTGGTGCGTTCCAAGATACGGTCGCGCTCGAGGTTCTTCTCCAGAATATTCAAGAATGAGTCTGACATTAAGGGAGATTCATACTGTAACTGCACAGACTCGGCATCTTCGGTCAAGAATTGATAATGTCGATCAAATTCAGGTTGAAATTCTTCCATAAATGACCTTCTCTTGGCAAAGATAATATTACCGACTTCCTCGAGTTGAAAGTTAAGAATTTCAATTAGGCCCAGATCCAATACACTGGTTTGGCGAGCCTGTTTTAGGAGACTGTTCCGTTGGGTCAGGAACTTGTTATAAATAATTAGGGTATCTAGATACTTATTATCCGTTTGTGAAATAACATTATCCACAAACTTTCGACGTTCTTCACTACCATCCGTGACGATTATGCTGTCATTAGGCGAAATCATCACCAAAGGGAAAAGTCCAATATGATCGGCCAATCGAGGATAATCCTTTTTATTCTTTTTAAACTGTTTTTTCTGATTTTTTTTTAGGCTACAGGAAATAACATCACTATTCGATTCTTTATCAAATTCCCCCTGTACCATGAACCAATCATTACCTGATTTGATATGTTGTGAATCGATAGGATTAAAATAGCTCTTACAAAGCGATAAGTAGTGGATCGCATCCAAAAGATTGGTTTTGCCAACACCATTATTCCCTGTAAAAGCATTTACGTCAGGGAGAAATTCCAAAGAAGATTCCGAGTAATTCTTGAAATTTAAAACAGAAAGTTGCTTAAGCCACATAGCACAAAGATACGCTATTTGACTGCCAAAAAGTTATTTTATTTCCTCAAAATCGACAAACTCACCCGCTGTCTGTGTCCCTTTACGGTCTGGGGTTTCCTTCGGTGGAATATAATCGACCTGGATTTTACCTTCTGGTTGAGCTCTTTTATTTTCTTGTTGCCCTTTACCGGTAAATTCGTAATAAAAGGTATTACCTTGGCCCTGGCTGCTATATGTTCCCCCTTGTTCTTGCGCTTTTTTCATCAGCTTTTCAGCTGCTTTGCGCATCGCAAACGGTAAAAGTAATTTGAATAAGAACCTTACTACAAAATAAACAGCAAATGTAATAAGTATAAATTTTAAAAACGCCATAGTTAATTCGTTGCTATTATCTCAAATTTAACCAATAACTCCATAAACTGTTGTCTTTAAATTGTCAGATAAGAAATTATTAACAAATTTTAAGACTTTCCCAATTTAGCTTTCGTCTCCATGATTGTACGATATAGTTCTTCTTGCCGCTGTGTTCCCAGCACATAAGTCAATCCATCTTTGTCTGTTAGAAATACGGCATTTTTACCCCCTGCAAAAAACTTAATCTTTCCTTTGGTATGTAGATTATAAACAGGATTATTAAAAAAGAATGTACTATAAGGAGCCTTTTCAACCTTCGAAATGGAGGCCAGATCAATTTTCACAACTCGCGTCGACCAAAGACCGCTGATCAAGATATGATCCTGAAATACCTCAATGCGAAACAAGACCATATACATCATCACAATAGATGTAATAATAATCCCAACTCCGACAATGAAAAACAATTGACTGGAGATCAAATGATCCAAGTTTAGATAAAATGCCGTAAAGCAGAATAGCACAAGTACCAAACGCACGCTTATCCAAACACGGTCACGTCCTAAATATTGATTTTCCGAATAGAGTACACCTTCTTTCATTTCTTTTATTAGTATTGAGCTAGTAGACTTAAGCCTTAATCACATTTACAGACTAAAGTAAGGACTTTTTTTGTATTGCTGGTAATCTTATAACGATTATCCATACGATAATTGGCTAGCCAAAGGATATCGCCATTACCATTCACTACAATGGGAATATTTTCCTTTTCGAATAAGCTGATTTTTTTATTGATGAAAAAATCGCTCAGTTTTTTCCGACCTTCCATACCTAAAGGGTAAAAACTATCCCCGATCTTCCACGAACGAATCGTTAAGGGAAAGACAAGCAAATCGTAATCGAGTTTTGCGATCTCTTTATTGTTGGAGATGGTAAGCTCAGTAGATATCCCCGCATGGAAACAATACTGCTTCCACTCCACAGTTGATGTTTCCGAGGTAATTATTGCTTCGTCCGAAGATATAAATTCCTTTTCTCTGATAAAGAGTTCATTTCTATCCAAAAGCATATTGTAACAATCCGATTGAAAAATACGACCTGATTCCTTGGTCCAAGCCTGTTGCAAATCACTTAACACTGCTTTTGAAAAATTAAAACCAGAGAACAACTCATACAATAAAGGCAAATTGTCCAAATATTCTTCCAAATCCTCTTTGCGCACTACCCAACCATCGCCCGTTGTCTGAAAAAGTTTGTTACGAATGGGTTCGACAAATTGTTGTAACAAGAGATATGATTCCTTAAAGTGTGTAATATTCTGTTCAAAAATCTGTTCAAAATCAGGTTGTAGTTTTTTGAAATGAGGAATAATATCTATTCGTATTTTATTACGAGCATACTTTGTCGAAAAATTAGATTGATCATCCCGATAAGCAATAGCATATTCCTGAACGTAATATTCAATTTCACTTGCTTTGAGAAATAACAGCGGTCGAATGATACGATCTCTTAAGGGCAAAATTCCCTGAAGACCTTGTAGTCCAGTTCCACGTGAAAGATTTAACAGTACGGTTTCAATGTGATCATTGAGGTGCTGGGCAACAGCAATTCGGTCAAACTGAAGTTCCTCCCGAAGCTGCTCAAACCAGGTATAACGGAGCTCACGTGCGGCCATCTGGATAGAAATCTGGTTTTCCTTGGCATAGGTCTTGGTATCAAATTGATTGACAAATATTGGAATTCCATTATCACAAGCAAACTTTCTAACCAAAGCTTCATCCAGTTCAGAGTCCTCCCCGCGCAATTGAAAGTTACAGTGTGCAATGGCGATCCTAAAACCCGCTTTTGCGAATAAATGTGCCATCAACATCGAATCTTTCCCACCACTTACTGTAAGCAATATTTTGTCATGAGGCATCATTAAATGCTCCTTTTCAATATATCCCTTTAATCTTTCCAGCACATTCATATAACAAAGTTACGGTATATTTTGCCCGAATAATAAATTCACATCTTAAAATTTGTGAAATCCAATAAAGTAGCAATTAAAATCCATATTTTTGCCCTTGTGAGACAATACATTTTTACCCTTATTGTATTAATTTTAACTGCCTTGACGGTCCAAGCGCAGAAACAGGACGAATTAAAGTTACTTTCTTCGTCGCATATTATTACTGGAAAGAACGGTAACGTTGTTTTTTATCGTCCGGTCTATGAGCACGTTGGCTCGACTTTATCGTCTGACAGTGGATATTTACATAATGATAAATTGGGTCGACAATTTTTTGAAGCCTATGGAAATGTAATCATCACCCAACCTGATGGCACACAGATATTTTCCAATAAGCTGCATTATGAAGCAGCGATGCAATTAGCGACATTAACCGGAGCAGTGCGTATGGTCAGTACCAGCGGGTCAATATTGACCACCGACCACCTTGTTTATAATATGCGCAGTAAAATTGGAAATTATTATAGCGGCGGACGTATCCTCTCGGGGAGCGACACGATCACCAGCCAGCGCGCAACCTATTTCGAAAATACCGGCGAATCTTATTTTAACCAAAAAGTTGTCGTCCGGTCAACCAACGTCAAAGTCTATACAGACTCCATGAAATACAATGGCAACACCCGAATAACTGATTTTTACGGCCCTACAAATATGAAGGGAAATAAGGGCGAAAATCTGTATACGGAAAAAGGCCGTTATCATATGGCCACTGGCCAAGCCTATTTTTCAAAGAACAATCTTTATACAGAAGGTACCAAATTCCTAAAAGGAGACAGTCTTTTTTATGACCGACAAGTCGGCATCGGTAAAGCCGTGAAAAATGTTGTCTTCGTCGACACCCTTGATAAATTTTATGCATATGGTGGATATGGACTCTATAATGGAAAAAATGAATCTATCACGATGACAGACAAACCCTTGGTGATTTCAGTGGTAAAAAAGGATTCGACCAAAAAAGATTCCGTCTCATCTTTCTCACCTGTACAGAAAAAATCTGAAAAGGAACTAAAAAAGGAAACAAAGGAATTAAAGAAAGCTGAAAAAGAAGAACAGAATGACAAGGTAAAAAATAACAAAACAGCCCTTGTTACCGATAATGATCCTAAAAAGACCATAGCGGGAAATAAAAATGCCCTCAAGGGGGATGAAAAATTAAAGGAAAATTCCGAGATGGACTCTGTGTTTATGACTGCCGATACCCTATTCTCACAGATGATCTTCCGGCGAGATTATATCGCACGGGATTTTAAATTAGACCGAGAAGGGGGAGCCATTGAAGAAGACAATGAGGTTGATTACGGTGATACAGATTCTATGTCCACCGGTATAGATTCAACCAATAATTTACGACAAGCAGCTGATAGCTTAAAAAAAGGTATAGACAGCTTACATAAGAAAGAAATCAAGGAACCCGCCCTTGGCAAGGAAATCAAAAAATCAGCAGATACCACCGCCACTAAGAGACAGAATATTGCGAAGAAACAACCGGTGATCGTAGGTGATCAAAATCGGATTGAGATTGAAAAAAACTTGAAAGCCGATAGCGTGTTACGCAAAAAAGCAATCATCCCGAAAGGCGGGGAATCCGATCAGATTATGGGCGCCGCATTGAAAAATGCACAGGAAGGAAAAAGTGATTCTTTACCTCAGGATACGGCCAAAACAAGAATTCTAAAAGCTTACTATAATGCCCGATTATTCAAATCCGACCTGCAGGCGGTTGCCGATTCCATGTATTATGGGATGCAGGATTCGATGTTTAGGTTGATGGGAAAACCGATGATGTGGGCTGAGAATTCGCAGATATCCGGCGATACGATCTTCTTGCAGGTCAAAAATCAAAAATTGGACAATTCCCTTTTAGTCGGAAATGCATTTATGGTCAATGCCACAAGCGATTCATTAAAATTCAATCAGATCAAAGGACGAAAAATTACCAGTTTCTTTACCAATAACCGGATGGAACGCCTCTTTGTGGATGGAAATGCTGAAAACATCTTCTATAATATCGATGAGAAAACAAATGTAACGACAGAATTGGTACATGACCGAAGCAGTCGTTTTAAAATTCTGATGGAGGACAATAAACTCAAAGAATACGTTTCCATCCGAAAAGTCGATGGCAAGGTCTATCCGATAGCGGAGGTTACCGCGGACAAAGAGTTTCTACCAAACTTTACATGGCGCCCCGAAGACCGTCCTAAATCAAAAGCGGATCTATTAAATAGAAAACGTGACCTTTCCAAGTCATCTTTCACCGCTCCCACAGAAAAGGAAACGGAGGAAAATGGAAAAATGAAATCCAAACCTAAAGAGGATATACAGGGCCAGGAAAAGAAAGCGGATAACACGAAAGCCGGAGCTAAAGCTGTTTCGAATAAAACAAGCAGTATGCCTAAAGCAACACCACCCGAAGCAACAACGGCTAAGCCGCAAGTAAAAAAAGACATTGCGCCAACAACCGATGAAACAGCTGTAAAACGGGATTCAACGAATTTAAAACCGTCAGCAGCAGCACTAGATAGTACCCAAACGTCCAAAAAGAAAGAGGCAAAATAGTCTATATAAAAACGGGGCAAAAAATATTTTGCCCCGTTTGGTTTTATCTTCACGGATAAAGTCTATCAACTAAAACCGCATCTAAGCACTATTTTGTTTTTAGATAAGCCGCAAGTTTGCCGACAGCAATCGCACGATGACTGATCGCGTTTTTTTCTTGGGCGCTCATCTCAGCAAAAGTTGTGTTGTAGCCATCAGGGATAAAAATCGGGTCATAACCAAATCCATCCACTCCCCTACGCTCTTTAATGATTTGGCCTTCGATACTTCCCTCAAAAAAATGTTGTTGTTCATTCAAGTATAAAGAAATAACGGTTTTGAATCTAGCCGAACGGTTTGGATTATCACCTAATTTTTCCAGCACAAGATCAATATTCTTTTCCATATCCCTAGAGCCCGAATAACGTGCCGAATACACGCCCGGTTCACCATTTAAAGCATCTATCTCCAATCCTGAATCATCACCAAAACAATAAAGGCCATATTTGTTGACCAAATAGTCTGTTTTTTGCTGGGCGTTTTCTTCAAATGTAATACCTGTTTCAGGAATATCATCTTGGCAATCAATATCGTTCAAACTTTTGATAATAAAAGCGTCCCCTACTATTGCTTGGACTTCGTTCAATTTATGGGCATTATTCGTTGCAAATACAAGTTCTAGCATCGTCTTCAAATTTATTTGGCCAAAAGTAAAAAATCTTATTTAGAAAGATGGCAAGCATTCTGATTGGCTCTATAGCTTTTTTGAAATTAAGAAGCTATAAATGTTTTAAACTCGTTCCAAAAGAGCTTCTTTTTATTGATATCCGCAAACATCTCTTCAAAGCTGAAGGTATTGAATACCGTTGCTATACGCCCTTTCATATAAGAATTATGTTCGATTGAAGGAAGCATTAACGAGGCAGGCTCCACTCCCAATAAAATAATCTTTGTAGGTTGAAAAAAAGCCATAATCCGCTTAAAATCGTTTGGATTATGCGCATTGGCTAAATTAACCACCGCCACAGTTTCCTTCGTTAACTTTAAAGCACCAATCGTTTTTTCAAATGCTTCACCTGCTGCTGGAGAAAAATAAGGATATTGCTCATAGCGCAAAATAAAAAGTACTCCTTGGTCTTTATTACCCTGATAAATAAATTCTCCGCCTAAAACTTCAAGTTCATTGATAAGACCACTATTACTTTCTTCACTGCCAATGGGACTCGATCCATTGTTTTTGTTTGTAACGGCGGGTTTAGCAGAAAGATCATCTGAAGGAATTCCAACAGCAATATATTCCGTATCCCTCGCTTTGGATACAACCTCCAGCTCGCCCTGAAAGTCAAATCCATTGGTAAAAATCGTTTCATCCATCAAGGCTTGAAGGGCTACCGGATTATCTGTTGTTAAATTGCTCATCGTTCAAAAAAAGAATAGTAGGAAATAAAGATAAACAAGAAAAGAGTAAAAGAAAAGGAGTAAGGAATAAAGAACTTGCCTGAGCCAAATTCTTTGTTCCTCACTCCTCTTTATATCGAAAAGATTAATGTCCTAAGATATAGGAGAAAATCAAAGGCGCTACGATTGTCGCGTCAGATTCTACGATAAATTTAGGTGTATCAATATCCAATTTACCCCAAGTGATTTTTTCATTTGGAACCGCTCCAGAGTAAGAACCATAAGAAGTCGTTGAATCAGAAATTTGACAGAAATAAGCCCAGAAAGGTACTTCCTCCCATTCTAAATCCTGATACATCATTGGAACGACACAGATCGGAAAATCACCAGAAATACCACCAGCAATTTGGAAGAAACCGACACCCTTACCAGCAGAATTGTTACGGTACCACTCGGTCAAATAAATCATGTATTCTATACCTGATTTAACAGTGCTCGCTTTTAATTTACCTTTAATTACATTTGAAGCGAAAATATTACCTGTGGTCGAATCTTCCCATCCTGGACATACGATTGGCAAATTTTTCTCAGCAGCAGCAACAATCCATGAATCTTTTGGGTCAATTTCATAATACTGTTCCAATACACCAGAATTAACGACCTGATATAGGAATTCATGTGGCAAGTAACGCTCACCTTTCGCTTCTGCAGCATGCCATACATCTTCAAGATGTTTCTGCAAACGACGGAAAGCTTCTTCTTCTGGAATACAAGTATCTGTTACACGGTTGTAGTGGTTATCCAATAATTCTCTTTCTTGTTCCGCTGTCAAATCTCTATAATTCGGGATTCTTTTGTAATGTGAGTGAGCAACGAGGTTCATCACATCCTCTTCCAAATTAGCCCCAGTACAAGAAATAAAGTGTACTTTATCTTGACGGATCATTTCTGCCAAAGAAACACCCAATTCGGCAGTTGACATTGCACCTCCAAGGGAGATCAACATTTTTCCACCATCCAAAAGATGTTCCTCGTAACCTTTTGCAGCATCTACTAATGCCGCTGCGTTAAAGTGACGGTAATTATGCTCAATAAATTGAGAAATAGGTCCTTTTTGAGTACTCATGATAATTTCTAACTTTTATAAAAAAACAAGTTCCGCAAAGGTACTGAATATTATCTATTTTAATTTCTATGTCCTATAAAAACAGCTATTAACGGCTTATTTTTTAACAAATGTAAAAAAACAGACAATTTCTACTTCTTGAGCAGCTTCGAGAAGAAGAAATAGGCAGCTACCAAAAAAATAACAATAAGAACAGCGATTTCTTGACCGCCAATCCCCCAGTTCATACTATTCATACGCTTGCACTAAGGTTAAATAATCCACTTCTCACAGTCATTTAAAAATGCCTGGTCGATATCTGCACCTATACCTGGTTCGTCCGAAATATTAATTTTATATCCGTCATATTGAATTCCACCAACAACAGGATCTTGCAAGTGGCCAACCATACAGGTATCTAGATCAAAAAATTTGACATTTGGGGCTGCATAAGCAAAATGGACTTTAGCGGCCAGCGCCAAGCGAGATTCCAACATTCCGCCAATCATACAGTTAATGCCGTATTCAGCTGCGACCTTATTGATCTTCAAGGCTTCCTGAATACCACCCGATTTCGAAAACTTAATATTGATATAATCACAGGCATCCGCTTTGCAAAGCCTTTCAGCATCATGATGAGAATAAACTGACTCATCCGCCATAATGGGTACGATCGTCTCTGTACGCAGTTGGGGCAACAATTCATCATGCCATGTCCGCATAGGCTGTTCACAAAATTGGATTTTAAAAGGCTCTAGGCCCCGCAAAGCAATTACAGCCTCTTCATACGACCACCCTTGATTCGCATCGATTCGGATAGGCATCTCAAATCCCACAGTTTTACGAATCTCTCGAATACGTGCCACGTCGGTTTTTGGATCCTTTCCCAGTTTGACCTTCAACATAACTGCCCCCTCATCCTGCAAACGTTTTGCCTTCAACGCCATCTCTTCCGGAGAGGCTATCCCTAGTGTTATATCCGTGGTTATCTCCCTTTTGGTTCCTTTTAAAAATTGATAAAGAGGTAAACCAGCATGTTTCGCGGCCAAATCATGCAGAGCCATATCAAAGGCAGATTTGATCGTCTTATTACCAGCGATATATAGATCCAGTTCTGCTAGACGTTCTTCCATTGCCAAAGGATCTTTTTCCTTCCAGATCTTGGCAAAATCACGTGCTAATACTAAACAAGTATCCTGTGTTTCCCCAACGATCATGGGGAATGCAGAACATTCGCCTACGCCATAGATCGCAGTATCGGTATGGATGCGGATAAACGTATTTTGGGCATAATCCATGGTTCCAGTTGCGATAACAAATGGCTCCATCGGTATACTTAGTCTGTAGATTTCGATTTCAGTAATTTTCATCTTGTTTTCAGTTAAGTCTTTGATGTAGTACAACGAGGTGCAAAACTTTGCCTAATTTATATATATTATTGCAATCCCACGATCGTTTTTCTAGATCTAGCAAAATTTTATCGCCAAATGATGCATTTTTAGCGTATAGAAAAGCATGACAATACCCCTAAACAACAAATACGATATCCATAATAAAACAGATAAAAAGAAATGATAAAGTCAAAACAAACACATTTTTATTAGAATATTTATAATTTTTATCATTTTTATTCCTATATTAGCAATGTATAATATTTGAAAAGGAAAGATGATTCAACAAAGACCGAAAACGGAGGGCCTTTACGACCCTAATTTTGAGCA
>JAQZAZ010000308.1 GCA_029239355.1 Sphingobacterium sp. | reverse complement strand
TTCGAGACCTAATGCATCTTTACAATGAAGAGCCATTTGCTCCAAGGTATGCACGCCATCACTATAAGTTGAGTGGTTGTGCAGTGTCCCTTTGAGATCCTTAAATTGGATTAATTGAGGTAAAGTATGATTCTGCGCGCGTTCAATTTCGTCGAGACCCTCGCGCAATTCCGGTTCAATATAATCAAGCCTTAAGTTACGATAGATAGCTTCTTCACTAGAAAGTGAAGGTAAGTCAGGAAGAATATTGAATAAAAGATCCAAGTGTGCGGTCGATCCTGTGCTGAGAATAAGGTCCCGATAAAAATCATTGATATTCGTACTGAAAACCTTGAATGTAAAACCTAATTCATCGGTAATTTCCAGTGAATTCTCTGTTTTCTCCACCAATGTATAATCACTTAGGAATTTCTCCACTGCTTCTATACTTTCGGAAATGAGTAGATCCACTGTGCTTAACACCTCGCATTTTCTTCTAAAATCTCCGGTAAAGGATAAAAGAGACGAGGGGAAATGTGTTTTTAAAATAGCGTAAAATGTATCAGCTTGTGACAATACTTTGGCATATAGGAACCATCCCTGATTGGATATTGAGAATTCGATGGACTTCTTTATTTCTTCCTGCGTTTTTAAGCCAAATCCTTTGGCTTCAACCAGACGGTTTTCATTGCAGGCATACAGTAGTTCACCTACACTTTCAATCCCAAGGTCTTGCCAGATAATCTGAACCTTTTTAGGGCCCAGGCCCTTTATGGTTAACATTTCAACAACTCCTGATGGCGTATTCGCTAATAGGTCCTGGAGTTCCTTAAACGTTCCGGTTTGTGCGACCTCTTTCGCTTTTTCGGCGGTACTTTTTCCTATGCCCGGCTGTGCGCTCAATTCTTCAAGCGAGGCGTCATCAATGCGAAAGGGTAATTTGTCCAATTTAAAAGATGCACTAGCCATAGCCTTTGTTCGGAATGGATTTTCGTTGTGAAGTTCCATTAATTGGCTACACAATTTAAAAATTTTAGAGATCGCTTTATTGTCCATCGTTGTCGGTGAGTTGTTAGGCTACAAATATCCTAAATTTTGAACCAAAATACCAACCAAGTCGATAATATAATGCCGTTAAATAATGTGAAAAAGCTGATTTTGGCCAAAATCATGTACTGTTTTTTAAAATTAACAACAAAGTGACAAATGACGACTCACTTAATCGGTCATTTTGGCTAAGTTTGCCGTTTTTGGATGTTGAAAACGATAAGGTTTATCGTGTTTTTTGAAAATATTCGACAACAATAGGAATGTTATGATAGCAGATATAAATGACAAAGAAGTAAGTGGTCTCTACAAGACAGGCATTATTCAACAGACAGCCTATTGGTCTGCTGTGAAAAAGATGCAAGGGATAGAATCGAAGGCTTTTAATTTCAAATCGAAACACTCCGATCTTTATATCGGAGTGGAAGACGATACCTATTTTGTGGGGGATCTATTGATTATTATTCAGGCGGTGGATCATGAGCATAGCATCGCTTATGTACCATATGGTCCTGAAATAGAACCATCGGAAGAAAATCAAGGGGCGTTTTTAGAACAGCTTTCGGAGAGTTTACGTTCTTACTTGCCGCCCAATTGTATTATGATACGATATGATCTCTCCTGGGAATCCCATTGGGCAAAAGAAGATGACTGTTATGACCTCTATGGCAATTGGCTAGGTGTCCCTGAAAAACGTATTCAGGAAATGCGCTTTAATTTTAATACGGAAAACTGGAATTTTCATAAAGCGAATACAGATATTCTTCCTTCTAATACCATTTTTATGAACCTTAGAAAAGAGGAGGATCTCCTGTTGGCCAATATGAAATCAAAGACGCGTTACAATATTCATTTGGCTGAAAGGAAAGGCGTAAAGGTTCATTCTCTCGGCTTAGAGAGCCTGGAGATCTGGTACGAGTTATATCGGCAGACTGCGCTTCGGAATAATTTTTTCTTGCACGATATCAACTATTTCAAGATTGTACTATCTGCCAAGGCAAATGATACGTTGTCTCCAGCAGATGTTTATTTATTGGTTGCAGCGGTAGACAATCAACCTCTAGCTGCAATGTTTCTGGTGATTGCTGCAAATCGGGGAACCTATCTCTATGGTGCCTCCGCTTCCGAAAATCGCAATTATATGGCGACTTATGCCTTGCAATGGCGAGCCATGCAGGTAGCAAAGGAAAAAGGCTGTACGGAATATGATTTCTTTGGTGTATCACCTCAGGCAGATCCTTCACATCCATTATACGGACTCTATAGATTTAAAACTGGTTTTGGTGGTGAGATCTATCACCGAATGGGCTGTTGGGATTATCCGTTGGATAACGAGAAGTATCGATATTATGCCTCCATGGAGTTTAAAAATCAAAGTTATCATTTGAGTTAAGTATTAAAATACTTCACCCAAGGTCAATCTTACTCCACGATGATTGGTGCTAACACCATAATCTATGCCGATGTTGGTGCCCGAGTTTTTGTTAAATTTAATTCTGGCGCCGGCACCGGTACCGATGTTCCAGTCTGCAAACATGCTATTTTTTGGGCCGTTCACCGTGGTGAAATTTATAAAAGCCACAAAGCCGAATAAACCATCGCTGCTGATGTCTCGGCGGTATTCTGTTTCCAGATAATATAACGATTTGCCACGGAACCGACTTACTGGAAACCCTCTTCCGGAACTGTTGTAAGGGTCCCAACCCAAATTAGGTAAATCAAGGTACGGTGCTTTGCTATTGAAAACAGTCCAGAAAAAGCTACGCACAGCAATCATATTCTGCTTATTTGGATCCTGGGTCAAGCGATGGTATCTCCTGATTTCGAGGAATAAGGACTTCCAATTCTGATCACTTCCCATGAAAACCGGGTTAAGGCGGAATTGTAGA
>JAQZAZ010000111.1 GCA_029239355.1 Sphingobacterium sp. | reverse complement strand
GCCACCACCAATTTGTATTTGTATATCTTCGTGTCATTATTACACAAATTTATAAAAAAAAATAAATAAGCAAACTTTTTGTGATAAAAAAACAAAAATTCCCCATATTTCTTAATCATTTAATAAATCTGGGCGCCTTTCCTGCGTTCTTTTTAACTGTTGTTCATGCTTCCAGGTGGCGATATTTGCTTCGTGTCCGCTGAGCAGAATATCGGGCACTTTGTGCCCTTTCCAGTCTGCGGGGCGCGTATAGATCGGTGCATCCAATAAACCATCTTGAAAAGAATCCGAAAGTGCAGAGGTCTCATCGGATAAAACTCCGGGGATCAGGCGGATGATTGCGTCTGTAACAATTGCTGCCGGAAGTTCACCGCCAGATAGCACATAATCACCTACGGAGATTTCCTTTGTCACGTAGATATCCCTGATGCGCTGGTCTATGCCTTTGTAGTGACCGCAGAGAATCATCATGTTACCCTTTGTCGAGAGCCCGTTTGCGATATCCTGATTAAAGGTTTCACCATCGGGAGTCATATAGATGATTTCATCGTATGTCCGTTCAGCCTGTAATTGTTCGATGCACTTAGCAAAGGGTTCGATTTGCAGTACCATCCCGGAGCCACCGCCATAGGGGTAATCGTCCACACTTTTGTGCTTATTTGTTGAATAGTCTCTTAAATTGTGTACATGTATCTCCGCGAGGCCTTTATTCTTTGCACGTTGTAAAATCGAGTGTGCAAATGGACTTTCCAAAAGGTCTGGTAAGACCGTAATAATATCAAAACGCATGGTGCAAAGATACACAAAAATGCTCCACTGTCTATTTATAAGATTGATTCGCTTATCTTTGTGGCAAATTTAAGTGTACATACAGTGATTGACGTAAATAATATTTCGGTTTCCTTTGGGGGAACAACTCTTTTTTCGGATGTATCTTTCTCGATCAATGAGAATGATAAGATTGCATTGATGGGTAAGAACGGTGCTGGTAAATCTACCTTGTTGAAAATTATCGCCGGGGTGGGTAAGCCTACGACGGGGAATGTCGCTGGCCCTAAAGATGCGGTCATTGCATACCTACCACAACATTTGCTGACACAGGACCATGTAACGGTTTTTGAGGAGACATCCAAAGCTTTTGAGGAGGTTTATGGGATGCGGGATGAATTGGAGCGTCTGAACGAGCAATTGAATATCCGTACGGATTACGAATCGGATGATTACATGCTGTTGATCGAACGGGTGTCGGAACTGAGTGAGAAATTTTATTCGATCGAAGAGGTCAATTACGATGCGGAAGTAGAAAAAGTGTTGAAGGGGCTTGGTTTCGAACGTTCTGACTTTACCAGACAGACCTCGGAGTTCTCAGGAGGATGGCGTATGCGTATCGAGCTGGCCAAAATACTCTTGAAAAAACCGGATCTGATTTTGCTGGATGAGCCCACCAACCACATGGATATCGAGAGTATCCAATGGCTGGAGGATTTCCTTGTAAATTCAGCCAAGGCAGTTATTGTTATTTCACACGATAGGGCATTTGTTGATAATATCACCAACCGTACCATTGAGGTGACGATGGGTCGTATTTATGACTATCGAGCTAAGTACAGCCATTATTTGGAATTACGCCAGGAGCGTCGCCAGCATCAGCTGAAAGCTTATGAGGAACAACAACGTTTTATCGCGGACAACCAGGAGTTTATTGATCGTTTTAGAGGGACATATTCTAAAACATTGCAGGTACAGTCGCGGGTAAAGATGCTGGAAAAACTGGAAGTTATTGAGATCGACGAAGTGGATACATCTGCCTTACGTTTAAAATTTCCGCCTTCACCGCGCTCGGGCCAATATCCGGTTATTGTTGAGGATCTTACCAAAGCTTATGATGAGCATGTGGTCTTCCAAAAAGCGAATATGGTGATTGAGCGTGGCGAGAAAGTTGCTTTTGTCGGTAAAAACGGTGAAGGCAAATCGACCATGATTAAGGCCATTATGGGCGAGATAGATTTTGAAGGAACACTGAAAGTAGGCCATAACGCTAAGATTGGTTACTTTGCTCAGAATCAAGCGGCCTTGCTGGATGGTGAACTGACTGTTTTTGATACCATTGACCAAATCGCGGTAGGCGATGTGCGTGTAAAAATGAAAGATCTTTTGGGCGCTTTCATGTTCAGTGGAGACGACACGACCAAAAAGGTCAAGGTATTATCCGGAGGCGAGCGTACGCGTCTGGCGATGATAAAACTTCTTTTGGAGCCTGTGAATGTGCTGATTCTCGATGAGCCTACCAACCATTTGGATATGAAAACCAAAGATATTATCAAAGATGCCTTAAAAGATTTTGATGGTACATTGATCCTTGTTTCGCATGACCGTGACTTTTTGGATGGTTTGGCAGAAAAAGTTTTCGAGTTTGGTAACAAACGCGTACGTGAGCATTTTGAGGACATCAAAGGATTCCTGGAATATAAGAAAATGAGCAGTTTGAAGGATATTGAGCGATAGCATCTAAATCAACGGAGTGTAAATGTATGCTGTTAGTCTATCACATATAATCATACGCTACAATTTTTTGCTCGAATCCCGATATTTGCAGTACAGAAATCATAAACTTTATCTGTAAACGAGGCCTCTTTAGCTCAGCTGGTAGAGCAACTGACTTGTAATCAGCAGATCATTGGTTCATCCCGATAAGAGACTCAGTTATAAAAAGCGGCTTTATATAAAAGCCGCTTTTTTGCGTTTTAAACGAAGATTAAATCGAATCTTCAAGCTTTTATCCCTTAATCCCAAAGTGTGTGAAAGATACCTTCCTGATCAATACGTTCATAGGTATGTGCGCCAAAATAGTCTCGTTGTGCTTGTATAATATTTGTAGGTAATTTTTCCGATCGGTAGGCATCAAAATAAGAGAGAGCGTTTACGTATCCAGATACGGGTATCCCGTTTGCGATAGCATCTTTCAATACCTCGCGGAGGCTAGCTTGCGTGCTCAGCAACTTTTGTGCAATGGCGCTATCGAGTAGGATATTGCGCAAGTTCGGATTAGCCGCATAGGCTTTTCTAAAATCCTCGAGCAAAGCCGCGCGAATAATGCAGCCGCCTCGCCAAACTTTAGTTACCACCTGTAAATCTAGCTCATAGCTGTAGCTTTCCGACGCAACAGTAAGCTGTGCCAAACCTTGCGCATAGGTCGTGATGATCACAAAGTACAATGCATTTTTTAAGCGATCGATGAGCGTTGTTGCGGGGAGATCAACAGCTTGTCCATCCCAATGAAATAATTTTGCTGCCTCCAAACGCTCGGGTTTGTATTTGGACATATCGCGCATATTGACCGCTGCATCAATCACCGGCACGGGCACCTGTAGATCCATTGCATTTTGCGAAGTCCATTTACCTGTTCCTTTTGATCTTGCCCAATCTGAAATCAGGTCCACCAAATACTGGTCACCTTCTTTTTTCTTCAGAATCTGAGCGGTAATCTCAAGCAAGAACGAGTTTAGTTCGCCCTTGTTCCATTCTTCGAAGGTCTGCTGTATGGTGTGGGTGTCAAAACCATATAATCTTTTCATGAGGTCATAGGTCTCTGCGATCAACTGCATGATACCATATTCGATACCGTTATGCACCATCTTTACATAATTTCCGGCCGACCCGTTGCCTAGAAATTCCACACAGGGCTCGCCGGTTACCTTGGCCGAAACCGCTTCAAATATTGGCCTTAGCCTTTCGTATGCCTTTCTGTCGCCACCGGGCATCAAGCTCGGCCCACGACGAGCGCCACTTTCTCCTCCAGATATGCCCATTCCGAAGAAATGTATACCCATAACGGAAAGCTCATTAAATCTTCTGTCCGTATCTGCGAAGTAGGTGTTTCCGCCGTCGATGAGTATATCTCCTTTATCCAAAAGCGGAACAAGACTGGCAATCGCCATATCAACCGGCTTTCCGGCCGGCACCAACAGCATAATTGCTCTGGGTTGTTGCAAAGCCCCTATAAACTCTTTTACTTGGGTCGTCACTTTGATGCGATGTCCTTCATTTGCTTCAGCTTTCAATGATTCAGCTTTCTGTGGATCAAGGTCTAATCCAGCTACCGCGAAACCGTTGTCGGCGATGTTCAGCAACAAATTACGTCCCATTACGCCGAGTCCAACAATTCCAAAATCGTAGTTATTCATTTTATCTATACTCATCGTTTAATACCGTTTTTCCAAGTTGAAACTTACCATTTTTGTTGATACTATGAAAGACATTTATCAGCAGATCGGTATGAGACGCTTTTCTCGCTTCAATTACTTCGCTGGTATTGAATCTTTTGTTGTAAACCAACAGATAATCCGTATATTGAACTCTCCTAAACATCAATTTTATTTATGATCATTGGATTAGACATTGGGACATCATCTGCGAAGGCTGTTGCATTTGACTACGAAGGTAACATCTTGTCGCAGCATAGTATACCTTATCCCATATTAAACCCGTCGGAGGGCTGGTATGAGCAAGATCCGGAGATTGTTTATGGCGCATGTATTGAGTCTATTGCCCATGTAATGATTGGCTTAAAGCAATCTAGTGGCGAGATACCGAAACCCGTATGTATTTCGGTGAGCAGTGCTATGCACGGACTGATCGCTGTTGACTCGGCGGGCAAGCCACTTAGCAATTGCATGATATGGGCAGATCGCAGAAGCGAGGATATTGCGGTTGCCTTGGAGGCAAGTGAGGCAGGAAGGCTGCTTTATCAGCAGACGGGTACACCAATACATCCCATGTCTTTGCTTTGTAAATTAATGTGGATAAAGTCTAACGATCAAAAATTATTTGCTCAGTCGCACAAGTTTATCGGTATTAAAGAATTTCTTTTTTACCGCCTCTTTGAAGTTTATGTAGTCGATCATTCCATTGCATCTGCAACAGGACTTTTCGACATACATCACCTAACATGGTCTGATCAGGCGTTAAGATTGGCGGGCATATCGGAAGAGCAACTAGCATCGCCAGTTCCGGTCGATTATATTTTAAATATGCCTAGCCGAGAAATTGCGGCCTTGATGCACATCCCTGAAGATACCCCTTTTGTAATAGGCGGTAGCGATGGTTGTTTGGCTAATCTGGGGGTAGGGGCTATAAGTCCTGGGGTGGCTTCGGTAACTGTCGGTACCAGTGGAGCTATTCGCGTAGCAAGTTCGCAGGCAAATCAAGAAAAAAAACAAAGGCTATTTACATACCTACTGAGACCAAATGAATATATAATTGGTGGCGCGGTTAACAATGGCGGTGTATTACGCAACTGGTTTCGAGATAACTTTTTGCATGAGTTTATCCAAATGGAAGCGGATGGCGATCCTTCCGCGTCGTTAAATGCTTTGGTCGACTCCGTCGTTCCCGGGGCGGAGGGCTTGATATTCTTGCCCTATCTAACCGGTGAACGGGCACCACATTGGAATTCCAATGCAAAAGGGGTTTATTTTGGAATACAGTTGCATCATGGCAGGGCGCACTTTGCACGGGCCATGATGGAAGGGATGTTGTTTGCAATTTACAGTGTAGGAATCGCGTTAGAGGAGAACACCGGCCCCATTCATACGATCTTTGCAAGCGGTGGCTTAGCGCGTTCATCTTTGTTGGTGCAAATGCTTGCCGACATTTTCAATAAACCTGTATTCACCAAAAATACGGTAGAAAGCTCTGCATGGGGAGCAGCATTGATAGGCTTGGAAGCATTGGGTATACAGAGGGGAGAGCCTACCGTAAAAAACAAGCAAACGGAGGGAACGCAAGATACGGAGCACTATTACAAACCGAGTGAGGAGAATCACGCCGTATATATTAAAAACTTCCAGAAATTTGAACACCTGTACCACATATTGGAAGGTGAGTTTTAACTAGATATAAATTACTAATGCCTCTAATCATCGTTATTTTGGGAGTAGCTTTACTACTTCTTTTAGTCACTGTCGTCAGGTTAAACACGATCTTTTCGTTACTGATAACCTCTGTTGCGGTCGGTTTTGCTATGAATATGAATGCCGCCGATATCCTTAAATCTGTTGAAACCGGAGTGAGTAGTACCATGGGCCAGTTGGCACTTTTGTTGGCTTTCGGGTCTTTACTGGGTAAATTGATGGCGGAGGGTGGTGCTGCAGAAAAGATCACAACGGTACTAACGGCTGTATTTGGTAGAAAGAACTTACCTTGGGCAATGGTTCTCACGGGCTTTTTAGTAGGAATTCCCTTATTTTACAATGTCGGTTTTATCGTCTTAGTACCATTTGTTTTTATGGTATGTGTTTCTAATAAAATGCCCTTGCTTTACGTAGCCATTCCGCTACTGGCAGCGCTGTCCGTGACGCACGGTTATTTGCCACCGCATCCGGGAGCTACGGCCATAGCGGTTACCTACAATGCGGATATAGGTTTGACAATGGCCTATGGCATTGTTGTGGCAATTCCTGCCATAATTATCGGTGGACCACTCTTTGGCAGGACCCTTAAGCGTATTCCGACCAACCCACCGGCCGAGTTTTTTCCTGAACACAATCAGGCAGATAGGGAAGAGCTTCCCGGATTTGCAATTAGTATATTTACGGGGCTGTTTCCAATAATTTTAATTGCTTTTGGTTCATTTGCACATCTAATATTCCCAGAAGGCTCCTCTTGGCTGACGGCACTACGTTTCTTGGGCGACCCGGTGGTGGCTTTAATGATTGCATCTCTAGTGGCGATGTACACGATGGGCATCCGCCAAGGTAAAAGTTTGCGGGAGCAGTCGGAAAGCATGGAAGAAGCAATCCGCGGGATAATGATGATCCTTTTTATCATTGCAGCATCAGGTGTCTTCAAGCAAATTTTGGTAGATAGTGGTGTAGCGAACTACATCGCTGACCTAACCGCAGACTTGAGCTTGTCGCCTCTTGTGCTTGCATGGTTAATAGCCGGTATCATTCGTCTAGTTATCGGTTCGGCTAGTGTTGCTGGGCTCACGGCGGCGGGCATTATGCTTCCCATTGTGCAGGCAGGAAACGTTACTCCTGAATTAATGGTGCTAGCGACGGGAGCGGGTAGTCTCATGTTCTCACACGTCAACGATCCGGGATTTTGGATGTTTAAATCTTATTTTGGAGTGAGCATGAAGGATACTTTTCGCTCATGGACGGTGATGGAAACGCTCGTTTCTGTTATTGGATTGATCGGTGTCTTGATTTTAAACTGGCTTGGTCATTGACAGCGAATGAGAAAGTTTCATATTGCCATACAGCTTTAGTTATAATCTCGCCTTTTTTGCTTGATAATCGCTCCCGAAAGATTTAAAGTCCTTCCGGACTTGGTTTCACCCAGTCACTTGCTTCTCCGATAATTTTTAAAGTTGTCGCAAGACCCGCTCCATTAATCATCGCTGAATATGGCCGAGAGGATTGTTTGCTTTTTTTTTCTTAATATCGTGAAAATGAACTAAATTTTGTTACTCTAAAACTATGCAGAGATTACATCGTTTTTATGTCTTTTTATTGATCTGGGTAGGAAGCTGCCTTACTGGGTTGTCAGCTTTCGGACAATCTAGTGCCTATACCGTCGACAATTTACCAAGTCCGAAATTACAGGGACAGGATTACTTCGTGTCCGATCCCGACGGGATTTTGTCCGCAGGCACGGTCTCGGAGCTAGATGCCCTATCGGCGCAGATCGAAGCAGCTACTAAAAGTGAGTATGCCATTGTGTTAGTGAATGACTATGTTGGCGACAGCGATTTTGAATTTGCACTCAAATTATTTAATACCTGGGGTATCGGTAAGAAGGGAAGCAATAATGGTTTATTATTGTTTATTGCCAAGGACCGTCGTGAATATCGTTTTATTACGGGTTATGGAATGGAAAGCACCTTACCTGATGCCTATTTAAAGCGGATTGGCGAGAAGTATCTGGCACCTAATTTTCGAAATGGAAATTATGACCAAGGAGTTCTCGAGGCTTCACAGTTTATCAAAACCATCCTAATGTCACCCGATAGCAGGTCTGAATTGGAGCGCCTGATGCCTGAAGCAACTCCGATATGGAGCTTCAAAAGTCCTATCCTGAGGAATTCACTTTTGGTACTGGCTTTATTTGCCATCTGTTATATCTGGCTGGGGGAGGTGACTCGCGCGATAAAGGGACAACTGACCAAAAAAAGCAAGTACTTTCCGCCGCTGGTCAGCGGTTGCGGTTGTATGGGATTGTTGATGTTTGCCAGTGTATTCATCTGTGCTTTTGCCCTCAATAACTTTGAAGTGGTCTATCAATGGAAAAACCTGCCTTACTTTATTTTTATATTTGGCAGTATAACGCTGGCGATGAAATATAATGCAAGCCGGACGCAGATTGTCAATTCCTATCGTGATGAGGAGAATATTCAGCAAGCTTTGCGTAAGTTTCGTGTTTGGGGACTTATTCCGTTAGTGCTGAGTCCTCTGGCTTTGTTTGATCTCTTTGGAATAAATAAGCGGATTCGAAAAAATAAACTCCGTCTGACCCCTCCAGATGGCTCGGGGCGTTGGTTACGGATGAATAAGGATGATGTATCTACGCGAGAAAGCGCTTACCTGGATAAGGGGCAGCTCATGGAGGAGAAAATTGGAAGTCGATCTTACGAGATCTGGGTAAATCAGACAAGCAATGAAATCAAGCTGGTTCCCTGGGATGAAAACGCAGGCTACATGGATTGTCCTCAATGTCATTACCATACCTTTGAAACAGGGCTTTCACATACCATCCGATCTGCGACATACAGTTCACAGGGCCTGGAGGAACGTTTTGATAAATGCAAGAACTGCGGTCATCGCGTATCCCATGGTGAGCATACTATACCTGTTAAAGTAAGGTCTTCATCGAGCAGTTCCGGCGGTGGCGGCTCTAGCGGTGGCGGGGGTGGAAGTTTTGGTGGCGGTTCATCCGGCGGCGGCGGGGCTGGCGGACGATGGTAATTCGTGATTTAGGAGCAAAAAAAAAGGTTTTCAAACGGGGAGAATGAAAACCTTAAATAACCAATTATAAACCTAAATTATGATGACACAAATATAGTGTATTTATTACACTATCAAAAATTTTTTTAAAAAAAATAAAAAAAAGTAAGTTACATAGCGCATATATGATTTCTGTCTATAAATTAAAACCAAAGTTTCAGCAGTTATTGATGCCGATTCTGACCTTCTTGCACCGGAAGAAGGTAACTGCCAATCAGATTACTATTGGCTCAATCGCTTTGTCTTTGGTTATTGCGGTACTGTTTTGGTATGCAGACCGGATGCCAATGTTGTTTTTGGCATTACCGATCGGTTTATTATCGCGGATGGCCTTCAATGCACTGGATGGTATGATGGCGCGTCTTTTTAATCAAATGAGCAAAAAAGGGGAAGTCCTGAATGAAATCGGCGATATCCTGTCAGATGTCATGATCTTTTTCCCATTGCTGAAATTTCATTCTGAGAGTTTATATCTGGTGGTTGGCTTTATTATTTTGAGTGTCATCAATGAATTCTGTGGTCTGATTGGAAAGGTGGTCGCCAATGACCGTCGTTATGATGGACCCATGGGGAAAAGTGACCGTGCACTGTTGCTTGGTGCATATGGTATTTTGAGCTTATTACAGATCTCGATAACGACTATTTCAGTCTATATTTTTGCTGTGCTGTGTTTGTTATTGGTCTTGAGCTCGCTAACGCGATTGAGGAAGGCATTGGTGGTACATGAGTGAAGTATCTAATCCGAAGGACAAGTTTGCTGATGTCCCTGTACGGGTCCGAAGCTGGGGGTACATTGTACTTGTATTGGCGATTGCTTTCGTTTCGCAGGCAACATCTTTGCTGTTTGTTTCCTGGCTGACGTTTCAGGGCCTGCGTGAATTTATGAAGATGTTTGTGCCCAATTTTAGTTTTGCATTGCCCTTTGCTGTTGTCGCTGGTCTATTGCAATTACTCCTTTTAATCTACTGCTCGTATGGAACTTACTTGTCATGGGCTGCACTATTGTGCGTAGGGATTGGCCTTTTTTTCCGGTTGGGACAGAAAACAACGATGAGCGCTGCGATCGGAATGGCCTTTGGAGCGGCTGCCTGTCTGTTTGCATTCAGTCAGCTGGCCTTTATCCGGGCGGTAGAAATCCATCAGGATAAATTCATGGGATTACGGCTTGTAGCCTATATTATCGTTTTAACGGAGCTAAATGATGTATTTCAATACCTGATGGGTAAATTTTTTGGTAAGCGGAAGATCGTGCCGCGCATCAGCCCAAACAAAACTGTTGCCGGATGTATCGGTGGTATTGGGCTGACGGTAATTTTGAGTAATATCTTGGGTTACTTGTTATTGCCATTCGGGGATTTGATCTGTTTTTCAGCCCTTGGTCTGCTCTTTGGTATTTTGGGCTTCTGTGGTGATGTGCTATTCTCCTTTCTAAAACGCAAGACAGGGGTCAAGGATACAGGTACATTAATTCCAGGGCATGGGGGATTACTGGATCGGATAGATAGCTTGCTGTTCAATGCACCGGTTATCTATGGAGTGATCTGCCTGGTGTCGCAAAACCAGCATCTCATGGCTCAAATCTCTTATCTCAAATCTCATTAAATGAATTATCAACGAGCAGTTTTATTTTCAGGTGGTGGTACTCGTTTTGGTCTCTATTTGGGCATGTATGCTGCTTTGGAAGAACTGGGGTTAAAACCAGATCTGCTGATTGCTAGCTGTGGCGGATCGTTGGCTGCTGCGATTATTCAGTCTTTTGCAACGGGGACCGAACGGAAATCTTATCTCCAATCCGAAGAGTTTTATCGCTTTTTCTGCGGACATCAGCTTACAGAGCAGCGTCATCTGGGCAAACTGGGTTGGTATGTGCTGAAAAAGCAGTGGGATAAAAGATCTGCTCCTTATCTGGAAGATGTCTTTGATCGTTATCTAGTTCATATGGAACCCGATCTTTCGCCCTTGTTACCGACTTTGAACCGCCCATTTTCGGAAGAAATACCGTCGATTATTATTGGCTCGAAAATGCTTTTTGACCGTTCGGCAGTCGGGGTGAAACGTAGCGGACGTAAGCTTTATCAGAAAGTCCTGATGGGGAATGCAACGGCACTATCGAAAGTAGATCGGGATAGTATCCAGATTCAAGGTGAAAATTATGGACAAAGTGCGGTTGCCCCAACTATCGCGATAAACCCGGAGATCACATTGTTGGAGGCTGTTCGTATTTCCATGTCGGATATGTTTTATGTTGAGCCGATACAAAAGAATGGGGATTATTATGCAGGGGGAGCCATTGATCTGGTCCCGGTAGAGTTGGCGCAGTCTTTGGCAGCAGAAGTTGTCTGTGAACGGAAGCAGACGTATAAGTTACAGGAGGAGGGATTGGTCAGGGCAGTATTGGGCTTTAGCGGGAATCAACGCCTGCAGGATATTGATCAGCAATATCAGGGGATTCGATGGATCGATACGGCTGATGCTGCCGAACAGTTAAAAGGAAACTATTGCAAAAAAAGCATAGATTGGCGTAGATTTGAAATAACATTGTCCCTTCCGGCAAGTCTGGATGAATTTGCGACCGCTATGGAAGCACAGTGGAATTATGGATATCGGAAGACGCTGGAGCTTTAAAAGACACAAACCGAGGATTTATTTGTTTGACAAGATAGCCCGATCAGCGGGTAATATAATCGTTATTTTTTGTATAAAATGCAGGTATTTATCGCAGGGGGAACAAGCGGAATAGGTTTGGCACTAGCACAATGCTACCTCCAACAGGGGGCTGAAGTTGCTGTATGTGGTCGAGACCTTTCAAAGTTGACCAATCAACCGGCATACGATGCGCTCATCAAGTTTGAAGTAGATGTCTGTGATCGGGATGCATTGGCGGATGCCGTTGGTTCTTTCTGTCATCATCTGCCTTTGGATCTTTTTATCAATTGTACCGGAAGCTACGCCGATGATGTGGCACAGCGCATCAGTTATGAGGAGGCAAGTGCGATGCTCCGAGTCAATATGCTGGGTACTCTGAACTGTTTTGAAGTCGCCAGCGAAACCATGCGTGGACGATCAAAGGGGCAGATCGCAACAATAGCATCTGTCTCGGGAACTTTAGACTTTCCGAATTCAAGTTTGTACAGCAAAACAAAGCGAGCCGCAATCCAAGTTGCTGATGCCTATAGAAGGGCATTGCTTCCGTATGGGATTGCGGTGACAGCCATCGCACCGGGGTATGTGGATACAACCAAGCTCCGTCAACTTAATCAGCAGGATCTCTCTAAAAAGCCCTTTTTGATCAGCGTGGACGATGCCGCGCAACGCATCTTAAAAGCGATACAGCAAAAGAAAGAAATCGTGATTTTTCCGAAGCGTATGAAATGGCTGATGGGTTTTTTAGGCCTGCTCCCCCATGTATTATTAAGTAAAATCATGTTTAGGAAAGCCAAATGGATGAAAAACGATTAAAGAAAGTGGGTAGGCAGCTCTTTGTTACCATCTATTGCCTGTTACTTTTTCAACTTACCTATCCCTACACAGCAGCTTACGCCTCTAGTTTAGCTGCGGTACCTTCCTTTGTATTCGATTTTGAACAGTACCTTCCGTTTATTCCATGGATGATCCTGCCCTATATGAGCAGTGGACTGTTTTTTTGCCTTGTGCCATTTTATTGTGGACAAAAGAGGGAACTCCTGTGCTATGCAAAGCGATTTACGTTTGTTACCTTGATTGCGGTATTGTGTTTTCTCCTTTTTCCGCTGCGGTTTTCTTTTGACAGACCACAAATCGAAAATCCTCTGTTTAACATTTTCTTTTCCTTCTTAAAGGAATATGATTCGCCTTTTAATCAGGCACCCTCCCTGCATGTCGCTTATGCCACTCTTTTTTGGTCGGTGCTGCGTTGGAAGTTCAACGGATGGAAGAAAATAATCTTGGGCATCTGGCTCCTGTTGATGGGCCTAGGAACATTGACTGTATATCAACACCATGTGATCGATCTGCTGACAGCTTGCATACTGGTTCAGGTCAGTTTTATACTCTTTCCGAATAAGGAGTGGGGCAGAAATCAACAGCCAACAAATAGTTATTACCTCATCGGATGGATATTCACGCTACTGGCATTCCTCTGCGAGGGATACGTATTGCCGCTGATTGTTTTTGCTTGGGTAGCCTTAGTCTGCTTTGCGGTTGGTTACAATTACCTACGCGGTAATACGCGGTTTTTAAAGGATAATCGGGGTCGAATACCGCTGATAAAGAAAGTATTTTACGCTCCTTACCAATTTGTGTACCGGTTGATGTGGCGTTTTTTTAGAAAGAAAAATAATCCGCCGCTGATGGAGTTATTGTCCCGCTGTTATGTTGGGCCAAGGTTGAGTGCTTCGGAACTTATAGCCTTGGGATTGGGTTACAATCTGGTTGTTTTTGACCTCGCAGCTGAGCTGGAGGAAGTAAAACTCTTGGGGGGCATGGAAAAATATTATTCTTTTCCTTTGCTGGATATTGCGGAGATTGATGTGAATGATGCCCATGTGATCATAGAGGCAATGGTATCCGCTTATCGGAAATTGGATGAACATGAAAATATGATCATTCATTGTACAATGGGTTATAGTAGGAGCATGATTTTTGCTATTCTGATGGCTCAGAAATTATTATCTTTAGATTTAAATAAAGCTATTGATCAGGTGAAGTCGATCAATAGGCATATGGTATTGCGGGATCATGCAATCCAGTTGATGAAAACTATCGTCGCTAGCCGATCATGATCAAAAAGGGTGGCTTGGTCTTTATTTTTAACAGCGATATCTCATTAGATACTAAAAATTACATACGCCATTGTATTGATGGAATAAATTATAAAAAGATGAAATCAGGTTATTTTAAGAGTTTCGATCAAGGGGAACTGCTATATCGTGTTTGGAATTATCAAAAGGGACAAAAGGCTTTAGTTGTATTGCACCGT
>JAQZAZ010000110.1 GCA_029239355.1 Sphingobacterium sp. | reverse complement strand
AAGACGGCCTAGCTCCTTTAGTTGAATTATTAAACAAATACGGTGTTACATTCTATTCCACTGGTGGGACAGAAACATTTATCAAAGATTTAGGTATAGCTGTCGTACCAGTGGAAGACCTGACCAGTTATCCTTCGATTTTAGGAGGCCGTGTTAAGACCTTACATCCAAAGGTGTTCGGAGGTATTTTAGCACGTCGTCCGCTTGAATCAGACCAACAGCAACTTGCTCAATATGAAATACCAGAGATCGATTTGGTTATCGTGGATTTGTATCCATTTGAAGAAACAGTTGCTTCTGGTGCCGCTGAACAAGATATTATTGAGAAAATTGATATCGGTGGAATCTCATTAATTCGTGCAGCAGCGAAAAATTTTAATGATGTTGTCATCATTTCTTCTAAAAATGATTATAAAGAGCTTGAAGAAATCCTAGCGAACCAAGAAGGCAATACTTCTTTGGAGCAACGTAAAGAGTTTGCAAAACGTGCCTTCAACACATCATCTCATTATGATACCGCAATCTTCAATTATTTCAACCAAGAAAACCCAATTGAAGTATTTAAACAATCTGAGCAAAAAGCTCAAGTATTGAGATATGGTGAAAACCCGCATCAAAAAGGTATTTTCTTTGGTGACTTGGACAGCATGTTCGACAAGTTAAATGGCAAAGAACTTTCATACAACAACCTTGTTGACGTGGACGCAGCTGTAGCTTTAATCGATGAGTTCAAAGAACCTACATTTGCTATCCTAAAACATACAAACGCTTGTGGGGTCGCATCTCGGTCAACAATCAAGCAAGCATGGATCGGCGCCTTGGCCTGTGATCCTGTTTCAGCATTTGGAGGAGTCTTGATCACCAATGCTGAAGTTGATGGTGCAACAGCCGAAGAAATTAATAAATTATTTTTTGAAGTCTTAATTGCACCTTCTTACTCGGCAGAAGCAATTGCTATCCTTACGGCCAAGAAAAATAGAATTATCCTAGTCCGTAAAGATGTAAAATTACCTGCTCAACAATTCAAAACCTTATTGAATGGTGTCATTCTTCAAGATAAGGATAACACAATTGAAGCGCCTGAGCAAATGGTCGCTGTAACAACTGTAAAACCTACTGCTGAACAATTGGAAGATTTATACTTTGCCAATAAAATTGTAAAACATACCAAATCAAATACGATTGTTTTTGCAAAGAATGGCACCCTGTTAGCCTCAGGTGTTGGACAGACATCACGCGTTGATGCCTTAAAGCAAGCAATTGAAAAAGCAGTTTCCTTTGGCTTTGACTTAAAAGGCTGTGCAATGGCATCAGATGCCTTCTTCCCTTTCCCGGATTGTGTTGAGATTGCATCTGAAGCAGGTATCGCAGCGGTATTACAGCCGGGTGGTTCTATCAAAGATCAATTATCCATTGACATGGCCAATGAAAAAGGCATTGCAATGGTAACTACCGGTGTAAGACATTTCAAACATTAAGAACGGTCTAATAACCACTTCATAAAAAAGCTACTTTTAAAAAGTAGCTTTTTTTATTTTCTGATTTCACAGTTCAATTTTTCGAGCTTATAGCGTGCTATTTCTTCCGAGAGCTTGCGCATCGCATAAGCAACAATGGCAACATCATCCAACCAGCCACCGACAGCAATAAAGTCAGGGATAGCGTCTATTGGCGAAATCACATAAATAATTGTTCCGATAATAATGGATAGATTCCAGCTGTTCATTTTAAACTTACCTGTAATTGCATCCTTGCACATGGCGATCAATAATTTAAAATCGCCAACGTAACTCCCTAAATTTTTTGCCTTGGATTCTGCCTGCACCAGTTCCTCTTCAGTGATTTTACGGTGTCTGAATCGCTCAAACATGCCTGCTGCAATCTTTTTGATTCTACTGTTCATAACTCAAAATTATGATTATTTTTTATTTAACAAAGCTTGTGCCTTTTTTCTCTTAGATAAGGGTTATGATAAAATAAACTACAAATTGATTATTTTTGCAGCTAACTGTAGCAAAGTGTATGTCAGGTCCGTATAATAGACAACACAAGCGCAATGTGTTTTACACAAAAAATAGATTTTAATATTACACGGTTATGAAAAACTATAGATTATTTAATTTTATTGCCATCGCTTTAGCGACATTTTTACTATCCAGTTGCCTGAAAGATAACGACGACCAAAGAATTCCTGGTGCGCTCTTTACCATGGTCAACGGGTACACTGATGCTAATGCGGTTGTATATTATGCCGACGGGGGGGCATTACAAAGTCCATATTATCCTTTGGAGTTTAAAAGCTATAGCCAAGTTGGCCTATTCACTGGAGCTAGAAAAATAGCCGTTTCTGCAGAATATAACAACGCGCTTGTTGATACAACAGTTACGATCAAAGACAGCACCATATACACCTCATTTGTTTATGGCAACAAAGAGAAGCCAGTCCAAGTGATTACAACTGATAAAATCAACAAAGAAATCAAAAACACGGAATCCGGTTTACGTTTCTTTAATCTTGCGGAGGGAACAGATCAGGTAACCCTGCAAGTTGGCAGTGGGACTTCACCAACAGAATGGACCAACCGTGCGAAAGAAACCCAAAATTCAGCTACTGCCCACCAAGGATTCATCGCACAAAAAAGTGGTACTTTTACAGTCATTGCCAAAGATAAAGCCGGAAAAACGATTGCAACCCGGAAGGATGTCAAATTGGCTGAAAACTATTACTATTCTTTGATATTGATCGGTAAGGCAAATGATGATAAGCAACCATTATATCTTGGTTTAGTAGCTCAAGCTGCAAATTAAAAATACCCCATTTCTATATACTGAAAAGACCATCATACAAGTATGATGGTCTTTCTTTATTTTGTAAAAATATAAAGCAGAATACGATATGTTTTAATATTAAATTTTAAGGATTTTCTTTGGGTGCAACTTTAGAGATTACGTAAATATCTTCATTTTCTTTCTTCATTTTATATTTCTCCCGAGCGATACGTTGTACCTCCTGTGGATTGGACCGAATATCATTGATCGTCTTTATAATTGCCGCATTCTCTTTTAAATAAAAAGACCGTTCCGTTTCCAAATTGGCCTTTTGTTTTTGATAGCTGTATTGCGTAGCAAAATCATTTCTATCAAAAAACAACATCCACACCAAAAACGCCAAAGTGGCTAATAAATACTTGTTTCTTATTAAAGACCATAATCGTTGCATAGGACAAAAATACTATTTAGCTTTTAGACTCCCGATATTTTCTTCCAAAGTTAAACATCTTTAATTAAAGATATGGAATAATGCACTCAAATTCATCATATCTTTAGAATAATATTATCTTTAGCAAGTCAAAACAACATGCTATTAAATAGTCCGAAGGGAAGGCACAAATACACGAAAAAAATGGACTGTATCTTCCATATGGCATTAAATAACAAACCGAGTGCAATGGGTTCATTTTTACCAATGAAAAACAGCACCAATACATAATCATTTTTCTATGAAATACTATCTTATTGCTGGTGAAACATCAGGCGACCTACATGGTGCCAATCTGATCAAAGCGCTTAAAAATGAAGATCCCAATGCGACTTTCCACATTGTAGGTGGAGATTTAATGCAGGAAGCGGCTGGAGAAAAAGCATTGATACATACCTCGGCAATGGCTTTTATGGGTTTTGTGGAAGTTTTGAAAAATCTGGGTAAGATATCAAAAAACTTGAAAACCGTTAAAAATGACCTCCTAAAAGAAAAGCCCGATACTGTTATACTTATCGATTTCCCAGGCTTCAACCTAAAAATTGCCGAATTTGCAAAAAAACATGGGATCAAAACATGTTATTATATTTCACCAAAAGTATGGGCATGGAATCAGGGCCGCGTCAAAAAAATCAAAAAAATTGTTGATCATATGTTCTGCATTCTGCCTTTTGAAGTGGATTTCTATAAAAAATGGCGTATGCCGGTCGATTATGTAGGCAACCCCTTATTGGACGCCATCTCAACTTATCCTTTTAATCCAAAGTTCAGGGAAGAAAACGGTTTTACAGACAAACCACTTATTGCCTTGTTGCCGGGCAGCAGAGAGATGGAGATCAATAAACTTCTGCCTATTATGGCCGAACTCCCCTATTTTTTTCCTGTGCATCAGTTTGTCATTGCCGGTGCTCCAAATTTTGACGAATCTTATTACAAACAATTTTTGAAGGGTATTGATATTCCGGTCGTTTTCAATCAAACTTATGATATCCTCAACAATGCGGAGGCTGCGGTAGTCACTAGCGGCACAGCAACCCTGGAAACAGGTATATTGAAAGTACCCCAGGTTGTTGTCTACAAGGCAAATCCGATATCTGTTTGGATCGCTAAACTCGTGGTAAAAGTAAAGTTTATCTCCTTGGTCAATCTAATCAATAATTTTCTTTCCGTACGTGAACTGATACAGGATGATTGCACAGCTTATGACATTTCCTACGAAGTGGGAGAATTAATAAACAACAAAGCACATCGGGCGAGTGTGCTGGAAAATTACGATATCTTGGCCGAGAAACTTGGTTCAGCCGGTGCGTCGGAGAAAACAGCTAAATTAATTGTAAAATATCTGGGTAAAAATTAAACTCTATTGGATTTCAATTGTCAAACTATTAATTAGTTACATATAATTAAAGCTTTATGAAATCGAAACTTATTTTAGGCTTTCTTTTTTGTTTCGCATTTACCTTTTTCGGTAAAGCGCAGGAGACACAGCATTTTTCCAAACTCGAAATTGGAAAAAAAGCCAAGAAAAATATTGATAGCAAAGATTCTACGGCCGTTATTCATATTGACACATTAATCATGAAGGATAACGCTACCCTTTCCTTTTATGGAAAGAAAAATATTAAAATCACCGTAGATTATGCGGAAATCGGCAATAAGGCTACTTTCTATGGTACAGACGGGAAGAATAATGGCGCAAATTTTGATATCAATGCCAATTTTCAAAAATTAGGATCATTGTATATCATTGCGAAAGGTGATGATGCTTTTAATGGCACAAAAACATTTCCCAATGGAAATGGTGGAAAAGTCAAGGTTACCCTGGCTACAGCAAGTATAAAGCCACAGACAACAGATAAGAAATCACCGAATTACATTTATGCCGATGTCGTAGCGGGCGGGAGGGCTGTCAATGCAAACACAGACTTAAGAAACATTTATGACCGGATCAAAACTGCGCCTACGGGTCTCAGGGGATTACCGCAGGGGCAAATCTACTCTGGTAGTGCAGGCACGGAGGGATCCTTTGAACTGATTTCGACTCAATGAGCCAAGCAAAACGGCCTATAAAAAAACAGCATCAATCTTAAGATCGATGCTGTTTTTTTATAGGTATCCATTTTGCTATAAAATTTAATTGCAACCTCTCTTCTTGAGTTCATAAGCGAGCACCAATCTCGTCATGCGATCATATCTTGCAATTCCCTCTTTTTGATTGTTATGTGTTAAATATTGGTTGTAAAACAGCCCCATTATGTCGTTAATCCAGCCGGTATAATTGCTCCAAAATAGGCGCTCTGCAGCCACATCCGCCAGCACCGGTTTACTCAATTTATTTTGATACATTTTGGCAAGCTCCGGGTACATCCCCCGTAATTCTCCAAGCATATAAAGGGTTGTTTGCAAATATGCTGAATAACGATAAAAGGCCTGTGGATGATGCTGCAGCCGAACAAAAGCGATAAAATTAGCTTCGTCCTCAAAACCCACTCCCTGTTGATGGGCGAGCTCATGCACATACGTAAAAGGAAAAGATAGGGCTGGCATGGCATAGTTGACCTGCGCTTCATGCGTGAACGGATTGAAATAGCCCGAAACACCAAAATAAGAAACAATCCTGCTATTTAATGGAGATTTGGCGTTGATCTGGCTGCCTGACAAAAAAGAAGAAAATGTGGTATCTTTTTTCACCCAGATCGCCAGATCTTCCCGCATGTGATCCTTCCTTTGGCCCCATTGTGCAGGATCCACCTGTTCCCGTAAGGCATTTGTACTATCCAGGTATTCGTCAAGCACCATGAGGTAATCCGCAAGCCGCAAGCTATCGACCTTCAGCTGTGTATTCATACTGATTGGCTTCCGGTAATAATTTAAGCCCCAGGAGATATAAAAGAAAATATAGAGTCCAAACAATAGGTTTAGCACAAATAAAAAAGCTCGACCAGCATCGGACCATTTTCTACGCCATACCTTCCGGACGAGATTGGCCAGCCAATAAAACAATAAAATAAACGCGAAAGCATAAAAAATATCCCCCACACTAAAAGGAATATAGCCAAAAATATACTTTGGAATATAACCGTAAAACCGATAAAATCCCTGCGCATAAACCGCTTCGATCCATGAACTATTACTTTCGATCAGCGATAAGAAGAATATCAGTCCAATAAATAATACCAAAGTAAAAATGGCTATTTTGTCACGCTTTATCATAAATCATCAACTTTCGTTTTCGAAATAGACCTTATAATAGTTCATACCTTTATCTTCATCAAATCCCTTTTCAAGGTATTCCCGTTTTCCATGCACATAGATATGAAAGTTCTTATCCAATTTTAGTACAGACTTGTAGGATGATTCCATCTTTTTGACGGCTTTATCCGCTATTTCAAAACTCGACTGAAAGGGGGAATCAAACTCATCTTCAAAACCCGCTTTATAATCCTGGAACAGGGCTATAGCCTGGGGATTACCCAATACCTCCTCCTCAAATTCCTCCTGAACAAAAGTTTCCTTCTCCTTAAAGTAGTTCATTGATTTGTTCATCAGATCGATCTTATCGGCTTTCTCGAGCTCAAATGTTTCATCGAGTTTCTCCTGAACAAAATTTTTATAGACTTTCAGGTAATTTCCGGTCTGATTAAAATTATCGTTGCGCACGCGCAATTTCAGAAACTCATCTTTCCAGTAAACGGCTTCCTGCTGTCTATTGGTCTGGTCGAGTACAAGAACCTTATAACCTTCCTCTTCCTCAACATCGATAATGATGCAGCCTTTGTCCAACTTATTGATATTAATCGCTTCCTGTTCATATTCTAAGGTGAACGCACCTTGTTCAGGATATACCTTTAGGTAAGTCTCTTTGTTTTCCGATTTAAATATGCCGATCGCGTCATGTTCCTCGCCTTCTATCTGCACATTTTTTAGTGCCACCACATACACTTCTCCTGCTTTAATCTTCGGATGGCTGGACACTTCGTAAAGATGCTTTGAAATCTGCTGGGAGAAATCGTGAAAGGGAAGCTGTTCTTTAAAGTACTGACGCACGAAATAATACACCTCATTCAGATCCAGTTCCTCATTGGGATGATAAAGACGATAAACTTCATTCACTTTAGCAAAGGGACTCATAAAATACTGCATCAAAAGCCCGGGCAATACTTCGTCGCCCTCAAGGGATACCGGCTCGTCTGACAGGATATAAAATTCGTCTTGTGCTTTGTTTCCCACACGGTGTATGGATAGTGCTTCAAAAGTTGCGTCTTGATGAAAAAACATATTCTTATTTTATAAATGATATAAATCTATTGCTATTTTAAATGTTTGGCAATGTGCATTGACAATATCTTTGATCTGGGGCGAATATCCCCCACCCATACTTACCTGAACAGGGATATGCAACTGATGACATAAGCCTAGTACGAGTTCATCCCTTCGTGCACAGGTCGCTGGACTTAAATTCAATTTGCCCAGTTTATCTGTTGCTAAGATATCCACACCGGCCTGATAAAAAGCAAAATCAGGCTGGACGCACCTAAATAAATCCAACAGATTCTCTTCCAATATTTTCAGATACTCCTGATCCGTAATATGTTCCGCAAGACCGATATCCAGATGGGAAGGTTGTTTGATAAAGGGATAATTTTTCTCGCCGTGCATCGAAAAGGTAAACACCTGTTGGTGCCCTTCAAAGATATGTGCCGTTCCATTCCCCTGATGCACATCTAGATCAATGATGAGGATTCGATTTGCAAGCTTCTGTTGTAATAGATAACCCGCAGCAGTCGCTTGGTCATTCATCAGGCAGAAGCCTTCACCAAAATCATAACCCGCGTGGTGCGTTCCACCTGCAATCGTGAAAGCTACCCCATATTTCAAAGCATAACCGGCAGCCTGAACAGTTCCATCCAAAATATAGCGCTCGCGATCTACCAAGCTCTTACTCAAGGGAAATCCGATCCTGCGCACCATTTTTGCATCCAAGGTCAAATCAAACAGTTTCGTCACATAAGCTGGATCATGTACCAGACAACAGGTCTCAAAACTTGCTAACTCAGGCCTGAAAAAATTAGCTTCATTGGCCAATCCCTCATGCTTCAACTGCAGCGGGATCAACTCATACTTTAACATCGGAAAACGATGTCCTTCTTTGACCGGATGGATAAATTCGGGATGAAAAGCTATCTTGAGCACTTTAAATCTTATTTTATTCATGCGAAGATAAGAAAAACTAAAGCAATCCCATTTTATCCAATAATATCTAATCGGATATTTTGGAGTTGTATGGGAAAAAGGGCATCTTTGGATAAGAACAAATCCTCAAGTTGATGTTGGGCGCCGCTTGACATTAAACTTATATTCGATCATAAATAGATACATTAAAATAACATGGAAACGACTAATTTGCCTCAATTGTCTGCAATGGAACAGCGTGTCCTAGGCTCCCTGATTGAAAAATCAAAGGTGACCCCTGAATATTATCCCATGACGATCAATAGTTTACAGGCAGCATGCAATCAAAAAACTTCACGCAAGCCTGTAGTTCAATATACCGAAGAAGACATCGTCACTACACTGGACATCCTGAAAAAGAGAGGATTGATTTCAACCGTTATCGGTGGTGGATCTAGGGTAACCAAGTATAAACATAATTTTGCCATACAATTTCCTCTTGTGCCATCCGAACTGGCTATTATTTGCCTATTGCTGCTCCGCGGGCCGCTAACGGCAGGTGAAATTAATTCAAGCGCGGGAAGGCTCTACGAATTCGAATCATTGAGTGAAATTACTGAACAACTGGAAAAGCTGTCGCAAGAAGGCTACCTGAAATCGCTCCCTAAACAAGCGGGTCATAAAGAGGTGCGTTATATTCATCTGCTTGGCGAGGTAAATATGGAAGTTTTTGAAAGTACAGGCAGCCCACATTTGGCTGTTGCGAATCAGGCACTTCTAGAGCGTATCGAACAACTCGAACAGGAAGTCGCTGAATTAAAGCAGAAATTTCAAGAATTGTGGAACGAATTACATTAACCAATGATTTCTAGTACTGATTCCAAAACACAATTGTCCCAAGCTACTTTATGGCTGATGACCTTTGCCACAGGTCTGGTTGTCGCCAATAACTATTATAATCAGCCATTGTTGGGGCTGATTGCCAAGGATCTGCATGTTGATGAAGCCACAGTTAGCAATTCGGCTATGCTAACACAGATTGGTTATGCCTGTGGGCTATTGTTAATAGTCCCCCTAGGCGACATGTTCAAAAGAAAGAGAATGATCTTGATTGATTTTATATTCATTATCCTTTCTTTGGTTGGGATGGCACTTTCGCAATCGATTCTATCCATCTTGATCTTTAGTTTTCTGATCGGTTTCACATCAGTGATACCACAAGTTTTTGTACCAATGGCGGCAGAGCTTGCTTCAAAGGAGAAACAAGCGGCTGCGATAGGCATGGTCATGTCAGGACTACTGATCGGTATCTTATTATCACGGGTCGTCAGTGGTTTTGTCGGTTCTTGCTTCGGCTGGCGCGAAATGTATTGGATCGCTACGGTGATCATGGTGATCACAGCACTGGCCATTGCCATTAAGCTACCTGAGGTAGCTCCGAACTTTAAAGGTACCTATAAAGAATTGATGCTTTCCGTATGGAATTTCGCCAGAAAACAACCGGTACTACAACTTGCTGCATTTCGCGGTGCCATGGGATTTGGCGCTTTCTCCGCATTTTTTACAACTTTGGTTTTCCACATCGAAGGACCGCCATTTTTTGACGGGCCAGCTACCGCCGGAGCATTTGGCCTTGTCGGCGCCTGCGGCGCTCTCGCAGCAGCTTTTGTCAACCGGGCGACCGTATTCATAGGTACCGCTAAAATTATCTTATATGCCATCTTATTGATGGTATTTAGCTGGATACTCTTTGCATTATTCGGGAATTACTACTGGGGACTGATTATCGGCGTCATTCTCATCGATCTTGGACTACAATCCATGCATATTTTAAACCAGAGTGATTTTTACGCACTAAACCTCGGCGCCAACAACCGCCTGAACACTGTATATATGGTCAGCTATTTTATTGGCGGTTCAACAGGCACCTTTTTTGCAGCACAGGCATGGCAGCACTTTCAGTGGCCTGGTGTAATAGCGGTCGGAACCCTATATACGCTATTGGCATTGCTCGCACATGTATTATTTGATCATAAATTAAGAAAAAAACCGATATGAAATTTGGCCAAGTAGATCATCCCGAAGAGGTAGATTTCACCCTACCTCCTACTCCAAAAGAAACCTTAGCCCTTTTACAGCATTTCAAAAACGAGGAACCCTTTGAAGTGTATGTTGGCTGCGCAAAATGGAATAAACAAGATTTAAAAGGCTTTTATCCAAAGGGGACAAAAGACGAACTTGTCTACTATGCAAATCAGTTTAACAGTATCGAACTGAATGCCACATTCTACAACTCACCCAGCCGAGAGCAAGTAGAAACGTGGAAACAGAAAACACCGGCAGATTTTAAGTTCTTCCCAAAAGTCACACAGTCCATCAGTCATTTCAGCCGATTACTCAACACGACGGATAAGGTAAAACTATTTACGGATGCCGTTGTTCGATTTGATGAAAAATTAGGCATGGTATTTCTGCAGATGCATGACAACTATAATCCAAAAGACATGGCCCGTTTGAAACTATTCTTACACGACTGGCCGAAGGATGTTCCTTTAGCATTAGAAGTCCGAAATAAAGATTGGTTTTCGAAAGCTGAAGTAACGAAAGAGCTCTATACGCTATTGGAGGAGACCGGAGTGACCAATGTATTGGTCGATACGGCCGGAAGAAGAGACATGTTGCATATGCGTCTGACGACACCGGTCGCATTTATTCGTTACGTTGGCGCTAATCACTCCTCGGATTACGAACGCTTGGACAATTGGATCGAAGTACTAAAACTCTGGCGGGAGAATGGATTACAGAAACTGTACTTTTTTATCCATCAGAATATCGAAATTGAATCGCCGTTGCTTGCGACTCATTTTATCAAAAAAATCAATGAAACATTTGATCTCAATCTCAAATACCCAAATAAAGCGACAGGAAACACCTTATTTTAACCTCAATATATTAAGGCAAAATAATAGCCGCACGATTATCAGCCCTATTAATCTGCGTATGGCCTTTTTAAAATATTATGTTTAAAGCCGGTTCAAACATATATAATATACGGCCGGTTATATGCAAATAAAAAGGTCGGATCCATGGATCCGACCTTTTTATTTAGCGTAATAGGTTCAACCTATTTTTTCGCGTATTTAAAGTTTTTACCGATGAAACGGGCGTTACCACCCAATTCCTCTTCGATACGCAACAACTGATTGTATTTAGCCATACGGTCAGAACGGGAAGCCGAACCTGTTTTAATTTGGCCACAGTTCAACGCAACGGCCAAGTCAGCGATCGTTGCATCTTCAGTTTCACCTGAACGGTGAGACATTACTGAAGTGTAACCAGAATTCTGTGCTAAAGTCACCGCGTTGATCGTTTCAGTCAATGAACCGATTTGGTTTACTTTTACTAAAATAGAGTTTGCTGTATGCGTGTCGATACCTTGTTGAAGACGTTTTGTATTCGTTACGAAAAGATCATCACCGACTAATTGAACGTGATCACCAATTTTTTCAGTCAATGTTTTCCAGCCAGCCCAGTCATCTTCAGCCATACCATCTTCGATAGAAATAATTGGGTACTTCGCTGTCAATTCTGCCAAATAGCTTGCTTGTTCTTCGCTAGAACGTACCGCCCCTTTATCGCCTTCAAATTTAGCATAGTCATATTTACCATCTTTGTAGAATTCAGAAGAAGCACAATCCAATGCTAAACAGATATCTTGACCTGGTTTGTAACCTGCGATTTCAATCGCTTTCAATACCGTTTCGATAGCATCTTCTGTTCCGTCAAATGTTGGTGCAAATCCACCTTCATCACCTACTGCAGTAGAAAGACCTCTATCGTGTAAGATTTTTTTCAAGGTATGGAATACTTCTGTTCCCCAACGTAATGCTTCAGAAAAAGAAGGAGCACCTACAGGCATGATCATAAACTCCTGGAATGCGATAGGTGCATCAGAGTGAGATCCACCGTTGATGATGTTCATCATTGGAATAGGCAACGTATTCGCGTTAACACCGCCAATATAACGGTATAAAGGTTGACGTGACTCTTGTGCAGCTGCTTTTGCTACAGCCAAAGAAACACCAAGGATAGCGTTTGCACCTAAATTACCTTTATTTTCACTACCGTCTAAATCAATCATGATTTTATCGATGGCATTTTGCTCGAAAACATCCACGCCTTCCAAAGCTTTCGCTATTTTGGTATTTACATTTTCAACAGCTTTCAAAACACCTTTACCTAAGTATTTTGACTTGTCGCCATCACGTAATTCCACTGCTTCGTGAACACCTGTTGAAGCACCTGAAGGAACAGCTGCACGACCAACAAAACCATTTTGTGTAGTAACATCTACTTCGATTGTAGGGTTACCGCGCGAATCCAAAATTTGACGCGCATGAACATCGATAATTAAACTCATTTCTTTATTAGACTATAATTTACTTTCATTACTTAGTGTAAATAAGACACACTCTTACCTACAGACATTTTTAACAACCAAATATAACAAAAAATGTATTTAATCTGTCATTTATTGTGAATAAAATATGACAAATCTGAATAATTGGCTCGATAAACGCCATAAAAAATCCTCCACAATGGGGAGGATTTACGTACTATTATCTTTGCTTAGTTTTTGATCATTGCTACGAAATCATCAAACAGGTAACGTGAGTCATGTGGACCAGGAGATGACTCAGGGTGGTACTGTACTGAGAACGCTTTTTGTCCCTTAATACGGATACCTTCGATTGATTGATCATTCAGATTGACGTGGGTAATTTCGACATTTTCCGAATTTTCGATATCTTCAGCGACAACACCGAAACCGTGGTTTTGTGAAGTAATTTCACAACGGTTAGCAATAATATTTTTGACTGGGTGATTGATACCTCGGTGTCCATTATGCAATTTACTTGTGCGGATGCCATTAGCTAACGCTAAAATCTGGTGGCCTAAACAGATCCCAAACATCGGCTTGTTTGCACTCAAAATAGATTTTACAGTTTCGATAGCGTAATCCATTGGAGCAGGATCACCAGGACCATTTGAAATAAAGTAACCGTCAGGGTTCCATTTTTCCATTTCCTCAAATGTTGTCTTAGCCGGGAAAACCTTTGTATAAACGTCACGTGCTTCAAAATTGCGCAGGATATTTTTCTTAATACCCAAATCCAATACTGCAACACGTAAAGATGCATTTTCATTCCCAAAGAAATAAGGTTCGGCAGTCGTTACCTTAGAAGACAGCTCAAGACCATCCATCGAAGGAACTTTTGCCAACTGGCTCTTTAATTCTTCAACATCTAGCGTTTCCGAAGAAATGATTGCATTCATGGCTCCTTTATCACGGATATGTCTTACCAATGAACGTGTATCCACATCGGAAATACCCACCAAATTTCCTTCTTCAAAATAGCTTTGAATAGATTCATCGGCCATTTTACGGCTATAGTTGATGTTGTAGTTTTTACAAACTAATCCTGCAATCTGAATTTGATTTGATTCGGTATCATCCTCATCAATACCATAGTTACCAATATGTGCATTGGTTGTTACCATGATTTGTCCAAAATAAGATGGATCTGTAAAAATCTCTTGATAACCGGTTGTTCCTGTATTGAAACAGATCTCACCAGTAGTC
>JAQZAZ010000307.1 GCA_029239355.1 Sphingobacterium sp. | reverse complement strand
TTAACTGCTTATATTCTTTGTACATCAGACTGTTGTATGCTTCTTTTCTAAAGGTCGCTAATTTAGTGAATTATGATGGAAAAAGAAAGAGGGCTTTGTAGCTGTAATATCATTAAATGAAGCGCTAAATTTTGAAAACAACCAAATCGCTCAAATTTGGAAAATTGTATGATTAAGGTGCCAACGAAGGTTAATGCGGTGAGAAACGGTGATGGAATATAAGTTCGTATAGCCAGTATCGATTTTTTGGGAATCGGCCCTAACATACAAAAAGGGATTACTGATAGTAATCCCTTTTTGTATTGGAATATGTATAAATTTCAGTTTATGCTGAAAAGCTGCTTCCACAGCCACAGGTGCTTGTTGCATTAGGGTTATTGAAGGTAAAACCTCTGGCATCGAGCCCCGATTTGAAATCAATTTCCATGCCTGCCAAATATAGACCATGTGCTTTGTTCATAAAAACGCGAATGCCTTCAATTTCGTATTCGTTATCTCCATCCTTTTTCTGGTCAAAACCTAAGATATAACTCATACCTGAACAACCACCACCTTCTACACCGACACGTAAACCAAAATCATCAGAGATTTCTTGCTGATCCTTTAATTTATTGAGTTCCTTTATTGCCCCTTGGGTTAAGGTAACGGGAGCAATTGCTGTATGTTCTGTGCTCATTTTGATATAGTTTTAGCCAATTCTTAAAGCAAAAATACATATTTTTAATCGCAAATCGTCCGCAACGTATTTTTTGACATTTACAAAACATTCAATTTTTATTACATTGGATTATACTAAATGTGATTTAACAGATATTCTACGAATTAGCTAATTCGCATAAATAAGCTTCTTTTTCTAAGAACATTTAATAAAATATGGCTTTTTGTCGATATTCTTTATGGAATATGCTATCTTTGAGGCATTAAAATAAAATACAAAATTTACTTTACAATATTTAAAAACAATGGAAAGAGATCAAGCCATTTTTAATTTAATAGCTGATGAGCTGAAACGCCAAGAAGAAGGTATTGAATTAATTGCTTCGGAAAACTTTGTGTCAAAACAAGTGATGGAAGCTGCTGGTTCAGTGTTGACAAATAAATATGCAGAAGGCCTCCCAGGAAAACGTTACTATGGAGGTTGTGAAGTGGTGGACGAGATCGAAAGCATTGCTATTGATCGTGCGAAACAATTATTTGGTGCAGAATGGGTCAATGTTCAACCTCACTCTGGAGCGCAAGCAAATGCGGCTGTTTTTTTGGCGACTATCAAACCTGGCGACAAAATTTTAGGTCTTGATTTATCTCATGGTGGACACTTGACTCACGGATCACCAGCAAACCTTTCTGGTAAGATCTATCAACCATTATTTTACGGTGTAAAAGAAGAAACAGGTCTAATTGATTACGAACAGTTGGAAGAAACTGCACTTCGTGAAAAACCAAAAATGATCATCTGTGGTGCGTCGGCCTATTCTCGTGATTGGGATTATGCTCGTATCCGTAAAGTTGCTGATGAAATCGGTGCAATTGTTTTGGCTGATATCTCACACCCAGCAGGGTTAATCGCTCGTGGTTTATTAAATGATCCACTTCCACATTGTCATATCGTTACAACAACTACACACAAGACGCTACGTGGTCCACGTGGTGGAATGATTATGGTTGGTAAGGATTTTGAAAACACTTGGGGTATCAAAACACCTAAAGGTGAAACTCGTACAATCACACAGTTGTTGGATTTAGCTGTTTTCCCAGGCACACAAGGTGGCCCTTTGGAACATACAATTGCTGCCAAAGCAATTGCTTACGGCGAAGCTTTATCTGACGAATACATGGAGTACATTGTTCAAGTAAAGAAAAATGCAGCAGCATTGGCGAAGTTCTTCGTTGAGAAAGATTATAAGATTATTTCTGGTGGCACAGATAACCATTTGATGTTGGTTGATCTACGTAACAAAGACATTTCTGGTAAAGAAGCTGAAGCTGTATTGGGTAAAGCAGGTATCACAACCAATAAAAACATGGTTCCTTTTGATACACGTTCTCCTTTTGTGACTTCAGGTGTACGTTTCGGTACTGCCGCAATCACTACGCGTGGTATCAAAGAAAATGATATTATTCAAATCGGAGAGTTAATTGATGAGGCATTGAAAAATGCATCCAACGATGCTGAATTGGATAAGATCCATGGTAAAGTGAAAGCCATGATGGCCGAGTTCCCATTGTATAAATAAGACAAGTCTTTATCATATAGAAAAGCGGAATCATCTTAGGGTGATTCCGCTTTTTTTGTTTTTGATCTTATACGATACCCACCGCGTACTTGTTCTGCCATATGCGAGCCATTAATGCATTTGTTTTTTAAGTTTTATGCTCCGCATCTGCTATGAAGTAGGGCCGTGCTATCTTGTGGGCAACTGTGTACCAACCTTCTAATTAACGGGGATTTTATCCTAAGATAATAGGGGATTAATAGGGACTTTATACGCTTTCATCCGAATAAGGTCCGGGTAAGGTCCGAATGAGGTCCCTATAAAGTCCGTATTAGTTGCGAATTTGTATCAAAGTTAATCACTTCGCAAATTGAGTCAGGCTTGAGCATTTTGTCAGGAGCTTTTTTTTAAGGGAGAGGCGTTTTTACCTTTATAAATGTTAAAAAGTCTTAAATTGAAATGTAATAATTTGATTACTCAATAATTTTACGGTACTTTGAAATACTATTAATTGATTGTTTTACAATAAGAAAGGAACACTATACGCTAAACATTTACATTTTATAACAGAACTGATAATTTAATTGCGAACTGCTAAAAAGTAAGTGACGTATGAGACTTTTGAAAAGTAAGAGTGATCAAGAATTGATCCAAATGTATGTCGGGGGCCAAGAGTCCGGCCTAGAGGCATTGTTGAATCGATATAAATCGAAAATTTACACCTCTATATATATGAAAGTAAAAGACGAATATCTTGCTGAAGAT
>JAQZAZ010000109.1 GCA_029239355.1 Sphingobacterium sp. | reverse complement strand
TCTTTTTTACTTGGATTTACTATTGTATTATTGTTATGTTAATTTAAGAGCATCTTGCTGCCTATCTCAAAGATGGAAAAGCAATTGTGCTATTCAATATTATAAATTATATACATGAAGATATCTTTTTGGAGTACAAAAGCGCAAGTTAGTTTGTTGGTCGGATTGGCTTCTCCGTTTATTTTTCAAACGAATAGAGTCAGTGCGATGACTAGCACAGCTGCTTATTATCAGATAGAACAGAGCGCTACTGTTAGCAAAATTATTGCTGTGCAGAAAATTAACCCAACAACGGTAGAGATTGTATATGACAACAACCAAAGACTAACATTGGATTTCTATGGAAATCATATTTTCAGGATGTTCCAAGATATACACGGTGGGATTATTCGCGATCCGGAAGCAAAACCTGACGCAAAGATCCTTGTCGAACAGCCACGGAAAGCAGTGGATAACTTGGAAGTAAAGGATGATGGTAGTAAGGCGATAATAACGACCAAAGACATCATATTTTCCATAGATAAGCAGACATCACAGTTTAGTATCTTAAATCGTAATACGAACAAAGTCGTCGTAGAGAGTTTAAAACCTATCGCTTTCGAATCTAAGCAAGTGAGCTTAGAATTAAAGGAAAATAAGGATGAGTACTTCTTTGGCGGAGGTGTACAGAATGGACGGTTCTCCCATAAAGGTAAGGCGATCGCAATAGAAAACCAAAATAGCTGGACGGATGGCGGTGTAGCATCACCCACACCTTATTTTTGGTCAACCAATGGCTATGGGTTTATGTGGCATACCTTTAAAAAGGGGAATTACGCATTTGGTACAAAACCAAAAGGAACAGTTAAACTCGCTCATGATACAGATTACCTCGATGTCTTTTTTATGATTAATGATGGTACTGTACCGCTATTGAATGATTTCTACCAGTTAACGGGTAATCCTATTCTTCTTCCAAAATTTGGCTTATATGAAGGTCACCTAAATGCATATAATCGGGATTTTTGGAAAGAGGATGAAAAAGGGATTCTATTTGAAGATGGTAAACGTTATAAAGAAAGCCAAAAAGATAATGGTGGTACAAAAGAATCATTAAATGGTGAAAAAGGTAACTACCAGTTTTCAGCTCGTGCAGTGATAGACCGTTATAAAGCGCATGATATGCCTTTGGGCTGGATTCTACCCAATGATGGTTATGGTGCTGGATATGGTCAAACCGAAACATTGGATGGTAATATTAATAATCTAAAAGAATTTGGTAATTACGCACGTAAAAATGGCGTGGAAATCGGTTTGTGGACACAGTCTGATTTACATCCCAAAGACAGCATCAGTGCATTATTGCAAAGAGATATCGTTAAGGAAGTACGCGATGCCGGTGTACGGGTTTTGAAGACAGATGTTGCTTGGGTAGGCCCGGGTTATTCCTTTGGCCTAAATGGTGTTGCTGATGTAGGTCATACGATGCCGTATTATGGTAACGATGCACGACCATTTATTATTTCATTAGACGGTTGGGCTGGGACTCAACGTTATGCCGGCGTTTGGTCAGGGGATCAGACAGGTGGTGTATGGGAATATATTCGATTCCATATTCCAACCTATATCGGTTCTGGACTGTCCGGACAGCCAAATATCACTTCCGACATGGATGGTATTTTTGGAGGTAAAAATTTCAAAGTCAACATTAGAGACTTTCAATGGAAAACATGGACACCAATGGAACTGAATATGGACGGTTGGGGATCCAACGAAAAGTACCCACATGCTCTGGGTGAGCCCGCGACTTCCATTAACCGCCTCTACCTCAAGTTGAAATCACAATTGGTTCCTTATAGCTATAGTATTGCCAAACAGGCTGTCGATGGTTTGCCAATCATCCGTGCGATGTTTTTGGAACAGGCAAATCAGTATACGCTTGGTAAAGCAACGCAGTACCAATATTTGTATGGACCGAATTTTTTGGTTGCACCGATCTATCAGGAAACACGTGTAGATGAGAAAGGCAATGATATTCGCAATGGTATTTACTTGCCAGATGGAGAGTGGATCGATTATTTTACAGGTGAAAAGTATAAAGGCGGGCGTATTATCAATAATTTTGATGTGCCAATCTGGAAGCTCCCTGTGTTTGTTAAAAATGGTGCTATCATCCCAGTCGCTAATCCTAACAATAATGTACAGGAAATCAAAAAGGATCAACGTATTTATGAAGTTTATCCATCAGGGAATTCCGATTTCATGGAATATGATGATGATGGGAAAACTGAGGCCTATCGTTACGGAAAAGGAGTGAATACAAAGATTTCTTCTCTACAGAAAGATAACAAAGTGTTGTTCACAATAGCGCCATCACAAGGTGAATTTGAAGGCTTCGAAAAGGCGAAATCGACTGAGGTTCGTTTCAATGTAACTGCGGCACCAAAGAAGGTCACAGCTAAAGTGAACAAAAAAGGAGTAAAACTTCAAGAGGCTCATTCACTAGCCGAGTTTAATGGATTAGAAAATGCCTATTTCTATGATGTACAGCCTAATCTGAATCAATTTGCGACAAAGGAATCAGAATTTGAGAAAGTTGTCTTGATTAAAAATCCGATGGTATTGGTGCGTATTGGTAAACAGGATGTATCATCGACTGCAATTGAAATACAAGTTGATGGTTTCCAATTTGCACCAGCTGATATGTATTTATCGCAGACAGCTGCGCTGACCGCTCCGACAGCTAAAATAACGGATAGTAATACACAAGCTTACACATTAACGCCAACTTGGGAGAAGGTTGCTAATGCGGACTATTATGAGATTGCTTTCAATGACCTGATCTACTCAACCATTAAAGACAATCAATTGCTCTTTGAAGGTTTGGAAGCCGAGACGGATTATGCCTTTAAAATTCGGGCCGTCAATAAAGCCGGTGCTTCCGATTGGAATACATTCACAGCAAAAACAAAAGCTAATCCGTTAGAATTTGCGATCGAGGGTATTAAAGCAGAAACTTCTGCAGACAATCAAGGTGGCAATGGCATCAATAAGTTGTTCAACTATGATGAAGGGGATATGTGGCATACCAAATGGGGACAAACTGCTGTTCCGTTTGACATGACACTGGATCTGAAATCGGTCAATCAACTGGATAAATTTGAGTATCTTCCTCGCACGGATGGTGGCAACGGAATCATTTTAAAAGGTAAAGTATTTTACAGCAATGACAAAAATACCTGGTCTGAGGCTGGAAGCTTTGATTGGAAGCGTGATGGTGAAATGAAGCAATTTAATTTTGATCAACACCCTGTCGCTCGTTTCATTAAGATTTCGGTTACAGAAGCTGTTGGAGGTTTTGGTTCAGGCCGGGAACTCTATGTCTTTAAGGTGCCAGGATCTACTAGCTATCTACCGGGAGATATCAATAATGATCGTCTGATCGACCAAAACGATTTGACTTCTTATATCAATTATACTGGATTAAGAATGGGTGATGGTGATTTTGAGGGTTATGTGAGTAATGGTGACGTCAATAAAAATAATCTGATTGATGCCTATGATATCTCAAATGTTGCTGTTATGATCGAAGGTGGAGCGAAACCAACCAAAGAGGAGAAAGTTGCTGGTAAGCTGAAATTGACAGCCTCCAAGACTACCTTGAAGTCTGGTGATATCGTTGAAATAGCGGTCAGTGGTGAAAACCTTAAAGCGGTCAACGCACTTAGTTTTGCATTGCCTTATAATCAGGGAGATTTTGAGTTTGTGGGAATAGATCCATTACAGTTGAAAGAGATGAGTAATTACACCAATGACCGTCTGCATACAAACGGTAGTAAAGCATTGTATCCTACTTTTGTGAATTTGGGCAATAGGGAAACACTGAATGGTTCTGAAATTCTGTTTAAGATTAAGCTGAAAGCCAAACGTAACGTTAGTTTCAATTTAAAAGCTATAGATGGTATTTTAGTCGATAAAAAACTCAATTCGATAAGCTTTTAAAATAGATTTTATACAATGAACAAATAAGCTTTTAAAAAGTAAAAGCAAAGCCCTGAACATTGAATCTTTGAACAGAGATGATAGGGGATACAAATAGCATTAAACAAAAACGAGGGTATCCAATAATTGTTTTGGATACCCTCGTTTTTTGTAAGATCATGCGAACAGTGAAACCGTAATTTTGCTGGTCATTATCCTGAACTTGTTCGACAATGGAAGCTATGAAACTATTCGATGACTTGATCATCAATGGAAATAGTAGCTTCAAGATGATGTCTCGTTAGTTTAATATCATGTTGAGATCCATCAAGAGGATTTCGGTATCTGCTGAGGTCGCGGTAAGTTTAATTTCCGAAACATCCCAGATTCCAAAACCATCTCTTGTTTCCAATTCTTGTCCTTCAACATTGATGCTTCCGCTGATGACGAAAATATAAACACCATTTCCAGCTTGTTTAATTTTATAATTTGTGCTGATACCATTGTCAAAATGTCCCATATGGAACCAAGCATCTTGATGTATCCATACGCCTTCGTCGGACGGATCTGGTGAAAGGATCTGTTGCAACTTATTGTGTCTTTGCGATCTATCCAAGGTAATCTGGTCGTACCGAGGTGCTACATTGCGTTGATTCGGATAGACCCAGATCTGTAAAAATTTAACAGCCTGATCGTTATTTTTATTGTATTCACTATGCATGATGCCCGTTCCTGCACTCATGACTTGGATATCTCCTTTTCGAATGATGGCTTGATTCCCCATACTATCTTCATGCTCCAGGTCCCCTTCTAAAGGAATACTGATAATTTCCATATTATCGTGCGGATGTAATCCGAACCCTCTGCCTGCGGCAACGATATCATCATTCAACACACGGAGCACACCAAAATGCATGCGTTCGGGATTATGGTAATTGGCAAAGCTAAAGGTATGATTACTCTGTAACCAACCATGATCTGCATGACCTCGGCTCGTTGCTTTATGGAGTACACTATGGTTTTCCAATTGATCTGAATCGTAATGGACGGTATCGGCATCTAGTGCTTCCAAAGGTTCTATTTCGTCTATGTCATTCTTCATAATACGTGCTGAGGCAGCGCTTGCTGCGAATATGCCAGAACCTAAAAGTCCCTTTTTTATAAAATTTTGTCTATTCATGATATTCGTATTGATGTATTCAAAATTAATCTACCAAGGATTAATTTTCATTGAACTAGTTTAATAAAAGCCTTGTAATCGAAATTTGTAGCTTTCGGAAAATTGGCAAATATGCCTGATGATGGAGATTATTTGTTTTTGAGAAATTTTAGGATATATCTTGAAAGTCTCTCGCTTATTTATCGGGAATCAAATCAGGGAATAAGCTATAAATTTCATTTTTCAAAAGCCCGCTTCCACCGCCATAATGTTTTATTAAACCTATTGAATGGTTTAAATGCGCTAAATAATCTGTGATTCCAGCCTCTTCCTGAGTCGATAGACCAGAGCTCAACAACAGGATATCACTGGGATAGTTTGAGAGGTAATCCTTGCAGGTGGCAAGATCCTGTTGAATGATGGCCTGCCATCCCTGATTGCTTTCTATAATCCGCTTTAACGTTTGGAGAATTTCTTCGTTTTTTCCAAATACGATAATGACCAAATTTTTCATCTAAGGGTTGGTTTTCATAGTTGTATTGACGATGGTGTTGCCCTTTAGTATCTTAGAAATCGGACATTCGTCGGCAATTTGCTGAAGACGCAATACAGTGTCTTCTTCAACAGCCTGTCCGAACGAAATTTCTCGGTCAAAATAAGTAACCACTTGTTCTTTTTCAATTCGTAGATACATATTTGCTGATACCTGAATCTCATCGATGTTAAGTTCCTTTTTGTCAATATACATCCGTAAGGTTGCCAATGTACAGGAAACGAGGGAAGAGACCAGTAGGGTGTATGGGTCCGGCCCGAGATCTTTTCCACCCAATTTTTCCGGTTCATCGGTAATAAATTCGCCGTTGCGCCACAGGATAGTCGTTTTATATTTTTGTTGGCCAATATGACCGCTGACAGGATTCTCTAAGATATATTTCATATGATGTATTCCTTTGATTGTACAACAAAATTAAGGTCCATTTGATTCAATTCCATTGATGTAGTTCAAGAAATATGGAAAAGAAGGACTTATTTCACTACCTGAATTTGACAGAATTTAAGAATATACTGCATGAGGGAACAAAAAATAACAGTATAAAAAATAAAATGGCAATGTAACTTGAATCGCCTAAATTTTCTTAATTTTAGATTGTTTTTATATTTTTTATGATGAAGAGATTTTTACTTCTTGCATGTATAGCCTGTACCGTACCCTTTGCGGCTTTTTCACAATCCCATGAACTTCGTCTCGGTGTAACTTCCGGTGTCTCCAATTTTACGGGATCTGGAAGCATCGCTAAAAGCACTATAAATGGTTCTGGTCAGCAGGATTATTACACCAATAATCCTTACGGTAAAAAGTATGGAATCAATTTGGGTGGCGCAGTGAATTACCGTTATATTTTTGCGAATAATTTTCTTTTAGGCGTGGAAGGAGCTTTTGAACGATTGCAAACAAAGGTTGACCTAGAAGGTAGCGAATTTGTAAATGGTAGCCGTGGGCTGACTAAACTCAATCAGCAATTTTTGAATTTTAATCCCTTCCTTGGCTATCGTGTAACATTTGAACCGATGACAATGGATATGCAATTCGGGGTTGATGTAGCGAAGACGTTGAGTATCAAAGAAGATGGAAGTATTGAGGACAAGAATGGCGATAAAACAAGTTTTACCCACGATCGAGGGAAGGTAATCGATTTAGATATCCGTCCGCGACTACAATTTAATGTTAATTATGAGCGCTATACAGTTTTTGCAGGCTATTCTTGGGGCTTAAAGGATTATCACGATGGGGTAGATGGCGCCAATCTCGGACCGGCACGATTGAATGTATTTCGTCTAGGTTTGCAATATCAATTTTTAAGACCGATGTATAAAAATGACTAAAAGCAGGCTGGAGGCATTCAGTGATGGTGTACTGGCCATCATTATTACCATTATGGTACTTGAGTTAAAAGTACCGGAGGGGTACACTTTTGCGAGTTTAAAACCGCTGTTCCCAAAAATCATCTCCTATGTAGTCAGTTTTGCCTATGTCGGGTTGTATTGGAATAATCATCATCATTTGTTTCAGATTGTTCAGAAAGTCAATGGGAAAGTACTATGGGGGAATTTACACCTTTTATTTTGGCTCTCCTTGATGCCAGTGACCACCAACTGGATTGGTGAATCCCATTTTGAACGTGATCCTATTATTGCTTATGGAGTTGTATTGATCATGTGCTCCATAGCCTACAATATTGTTGAATATTTTGTGATCCAGACGGAAGGTGAAGAGTCCGCTTTAAAACGAGCCGTCAAATCAAAGACCAAGGAAAACATTTCTACAGTATTGTATTTTCTTGGAATCGGCATATCTTTTGTAAATCCATATATTAGTCTGCTGATGTACGGTACAGTGGCCATTATGTGGCTAATTCCAGACCGTCGCATTGAAACGCTAATGAAAGATCAATGAGCGGCTAACCCGAGCGATTTACATATAAATTGATAACGTTGTTCGACCGTTGTTTTCGGTACTTCTGTGACTTCATATCCAAGTCGCTCATATACACTTTTCATCTGTTTGAATGTCGCTTCAGCTTCTTCCCAGGTCTGTTTTCGCTCATGATCAGTTTCATAAATTTCTTGCCATGGCGGAAGGATAAAGATTTTTTTATGATAACGATATGTTTTAGCCTCTTCGAGTAGTGGTGCTGCAACAGTAAGGCTTTCCATTTCGATATAGGCCAGTGTATCGGGAATACCCCGGTCAAAAAAAACATACTGTTGCTTTTGGGCGTTTTCTTTTATTTCATTCCGATAACTGGTATTGGATGCAATCAGCATTAGTGTGGCATAGTATTGCTTGTTCTTCCAAGGTAAGCCGTCGCTATTGCTCTGCGATTGTTGTCGAATGATTCTACGTGCTTCTTCAGGCACGGTTCTATAGCCTTCTTTTTGAAGTTTGTTGAGTAATGTGGTTTTGCCGACACCGGGTCCTCCGGTTAGGACAATAAAATAACTTGTCTGATCCATAAAAAAAATGTCATGGTCCTGCAATGCTCCAATAAAGGTGCTTATTTGAAGGATGTAAAGATTGAAAATGATTATGTGTATTGCTTGGCGATTTTCTTCTCGGGTTCCACATATAGCATATAGAGAAAGAAGAGAAAAATGTATTCCAGTGGTTTCATTGCCCTATATGTTAGGTTTGATGCCCAGGTGGAGTTGATTTTAATGGAGATGTTATATCCGTATCTGTCGTAAAAAGAACGTACATAACGATGCAAGATTGGGGATAGGTCGCTTAAAATCTCTTCAAAGGCGTTGGCTATCAATAGTTGACGGTTAACGATAATCGTATTCCCATGCCGCTTGCCCAAACGCAGCGGTTTTACAATTGTTGGATTACCTTTTGCAGCCACAGTACAGAGGTAATGCCCACGGTGATCTAACACAGGCGGGTGCATTTTTTGAGAAAAAGCCCAGGTGGTGGTTTCTGTAAATACTTTGGCCATTGAGTCGCTGTCCTGACCAAATAGGATAAGAAGAGCGGTCAACAAGAGAAAGACAGGAACGAGTAGGATAAGCGCCCATACCGGATAGTCGAGCTTGGATGCAAGCTGCTCATTGATCTTGTTTAGTATAGGATTTCGATAAGTTCTGTGGATCGCTGTTGTCTTCTCCTCCTGAATGATCTTCCAGATAAAACCTATACCAAAGCAGAAGCAGAAAAGCGGTGTGAAAATAAAATAGAATGTTCCTTCATTACCGACATAACCACTCAAGGTGGATGTATCGTGATAGCTCACCTGAGTTAGTACAAAGATACTGATTATAGATCCCAACATTAAAATAATAAGGGCAAGGACTAAAGGGATCGGAGGTATTTTTCGGCCTTTTATCCATATAGCGAGTACAGCGACGTTAAAAGCAACAAAATAGATAAACAATGATAAGGCATGTTTTCCACCGAAAGGTAAGTAACAGTCGCCATCAACGGGATCGACAGCCTCATGATATTGACTGGAATGGGAGAACAGACCAGCTCCAAAGAGCGCCATGGACAGAATGTAGCCAATGATAACAGTATATTCAACAGAAGATAACTTTTTATGTTGTTTTTTAATAGCGGAACGAAGTAGATAATTTAATCCGGCGAGAAAAGCAACGATTAGAACAAAGGCAATGTACATGGCAGTAAATTAAATTATTGGGCGGAAATAATCAAATCATTGTTTTTAATTCACGTTCAAGGCGATCAAAGTTTTCTTCATTTTTATTGATAGCAAAGCTTTTGATCTCGCTGCATTCTTCTGGGCTATTAAAGATCATTCGGAAGCCGAATTTCGTTTTACCCGGAGCAATATCAGATAGGGAGACCTCCATTCGAAAAAGAGGTTTAGATAGCCGATCCCAGGTAATTAATTTGGGGTAAATGATTTCTGAAAAAATACATTCATTTTGATAGTTTCCTTTATCGGGGCCATGCATGATAAATTTCCAGCGCCCACCGGGCCTAAAGTCAAATTCTTCAAACGTATTGGTAAATCCGTCCGGGCCCCACCAATTTTCCAAATGAGCGGGATTGGCGCATGCCTCAAAGACCTGGTCTATCGCTGCATGTACGATCCTGGAGCTGACGATTTCATTGTCAGGTGAATGTGTGGAAGGAATTTGGCTCATTGTTTCTCTTTGTGCTAATATTAACCGAATAATCGTTTCCAAAAGTTTTTCTTTTTGGCGACTCTATTTGCTTTCTCTGTATCGGTTTCTGCCGGTTCTACGTGTACCTTTTCGATTTTTACATTGGGCAGGACTTCATTTTCGGGGAGACCGTCACGCTGTTCGATGTTTTTGATTTGTTCGAACGCTGTTGTTTGATAGAGCAGCGGACCTTCTTTATCACAGTTAAAAAGATTAGAATAACTTTTAGACTCATTTAGATCAAAAGGCTGAGGTTCCACAACTTCTGTAGCTTCCAAAAGGCCTAGACTGCGCTCCTTGGCAAAATTCAATGCCTTTAAAAAAATGACAATACGCCCCTCAGAAAATAATTGATCCAACTCCGATTTAATTGCTGGATTGTACTGATAGTCATTCAATAAGCGTACTACCTGATCGGCAGCAATATACACACCAGAGCAATAGTTTTCAACCAGCCTATTTTGTACTTTTGTTGTGAGTGATTCTATTGGAATAAATTCTTCCCATCTTTTGTAATAGGAATCCAGCTGTTTATTCGCCGAGAAAGATAATGCGCTGCCACGAATATAAAAGTAAGTTTCGAAAAAACCTTGAACAATGGCGATAAAGAAACCGTGTGTCTTGTCGAAATAATCATTTTGATCCGTTTCCCGACCGGCATTTATCGTATCCTGATATTTTGTTTTATAGAAATCATCAATTTGATACTCGGATGCTAGCTTTTCTATTTTTTCTGGATTTGCAATCAATTCAAAGTACCAGGCGTTAATCTGTTCTTCAGAAATAGGATGGTAACTAATATCAAAGCCCATAATCAGCGGTTTTTAATCTGTTGTTCTGTCATTGCTAAATTATTAAAAATTAGCGTGTTGGTCAAGTGAAATGCAAAAGATAATATCAGGGTTAGCGCGACATATGGTCGTTTTAGCTTATTATCGAGGCAATGATGAAGAATCAGGTGGTTTGCCGGTTCAAGTAATATTAGGTAATTTCGGACAAAATAAAAATTTATATGAAGCACTTACTATTTGTTATTTTCATGTTGGCGAGTCTATTTTTTACTGCATGCCAGGCTCCAAGCCCAGAAAATTTTTTCGGAAAAGTTGTTCTAAATACCAATCTAGTAGCCGATTTTGCTCCTGACCGTTTTGGTAAACGCCTCGAACAGGAGACTGTGGAATTTGCCGACATCCCATCGAGTAAGAAAGAAGGGAATGAGGCTCAAAAAACAGTGGATTTTAAGATTCAAACTGTAGAAAAAGCATTGAAAGACATCAATGAACTTCATGTTTCGGATGATGATGCAAAAGCATTAAAAGAAAAGTCTATCACCTTATTTGAAAAGGTACTTCCAGTTTATAAAAATGAGTATACTGCCTATGCCAAACTTTGCGATACGAAGGGATCTGCTGAGGAAAAGCAGGCATTGCTTGAAAAGATTCAAAAAGATGCTATGCCTGAGATCGACAAAGTATTTGATGAAGTATATGTTTTAGGAAAATCGTATGCCGAAAAACATAACCTTAATGTGAACTGGGGTAACTAAGATGGGGCAGGAAACTAACTTATATAGAAATAGAAGCAAAACCGTTAAGCTTCTCGCTATGTCAGGCGGGATTTGCGTCATTCTTTTGTTGACCTTTTTGTACTGTATTGGACTCTTTGATGGTGAGTTAAAAGTCAAACCTGCGGTATTTTCAGGCGGTGCATTACTGGTGATGCTGATTCTGTTGTTGAGCAGTTTATTAAACCTTCGGGACAAGTCTGCTCAGATCGTATTGAATGAAAGCTATTTCTCTGGAAAAACAACCCCATTGGCAAAAGCTTTTGGAGCAGGAAATTGGGAAGATGTCACAGCAATTAACTTGCAAAAAGTAGGTGGTGATACTTTGGTGATTGTCACTTTTAAGAATGCTTCCAATTATAAAGACCGGCTTCCATCCATGTTATGGAAGATGGCTTATGATGAAGCATCACAACAGGTAAATATTATGTACTCAGCTTCTGTCATAGCGATCGAACCTAACGAACTTTATGATTTATTTATAAGCTATTGGAAGCACTCAAAAAAAGGAATCGGGGATACACTAAAGTGCAGTAATTAGAAGAGTACATGCGTTAACACTGTACACTAGCTCGCGAACTTTACAGCATATCGATCTTGCGTTGGATAGTCTCCCGTTCCAGGGAGGTTTTTGCTAATGCTTGCGCACGTTGAAAGTTCGTGATTGCTTGCTGTCTATCTATATCCCTGTAGAGCTCTCCTAAGAATGCAAAATAAAAGTGATTGTCTGATAGATTTAGTTTTTTTGCTTCAATCAATGCCGTTTTTGCTCCTTTTGCTTTATATAAAGCAAATGTTCTGTTGAGTACTGCGCTAGGTGAGTAATTGACCAGTAGCAAACGGTCGTAAAGCTGAAGAATTTCTCTCCATTTTTCCGCTGTATCTGCTTTTGTACAATGGCATTGTGCAATTTTTGCTTCAATATGATAAGAGGTCAGCTGATTACCATCGGCCGATTGATTCAAAAAATAAACCCCTTGATTGATTAACTCTTGATTCCAAAGTTTCTCATCCTGTTGCTCATACAAGATAAATTCGCCATCGTTACTGTGCCGGGCGTCGAAACGTGAAGAATGAAAACAGATTAAGGCGATGAGTGCATTTGTTTTTGGAACATTCGTCTTCTCGTAGGTGGATAGCATTAACGCGAGACGCAAGGCTTCTATACACAGATCTTTGCGTAAAATCTGGTTTTGGGTTTTGGAATAATACCCCTCATTGAACAAGAGGTAGATAATATGCAGCACATTGTCCAGTCTGTGGACGATCTCCTTTTCGGATGGCAACTCCAGCTGGATCTTTTCTGTGCGGAGCTTTTCTTTTGCCCGGAATAAACGCTTATTAATTGTTTCCTTATTTGAGAGGAAGGCTTCGGCGATTTCTTCGATACCAAAACCACAGAGAATCCGCAGTGCCAGTCCGATCTGGGCTTCACTAGCAATCGCAGGTGTACAGATGGCAAACAGCATCTTCAACTGACTATCTTTGATGTTTTCCTGCGTGAAGCTAAATTCATCGGTATGATCCACTGCGATTTGCTTTTGATGTATTTCAGGGATTACTTTGTCTTCGAAAATCTTATTCCGTCTAAAGTGGCTTAAGGTTTTCTGTTTGGCTACCGTGTAAAGCCATGCCGTTGGATTTGGAGGCAAGCCCTTTGTCTGCCACGATTCCGTAGCCAGCAAAAATGTTTCACTTACGATATCTTCCGCAGTTTCAATATATTGTAGACCAAAACCTTTTGAAATTACAGCGACAATCTTGGTGAATTCTTGTTGGAAAAGCTGTTTTAGAAAGTTAGACTCCATCATACATAATAGGGCAGTCGTATACTATACAACCGCCCTTTAATTTTTTTTAAACTAAAAGTGCCCTGATCTCAACACTACCATTAGATTCTAAAATAGGACAACCATGTGCCAATGTTGTCGCTTCCTCAAGATTTTCTGCTGAGATGACAATAAACCCGCCAAGACTTTCCCGGATCTCCACAAATGGACCATCCGTAATGACGCCTCCGGGTTTTAATACCTTTCCGGCTTTTTCAAGTCGTGAACCATGGTCGGACAGTTTGCCCTGTGCTTCTATCTCACCGATCCAATCCTGCCACTTTTTGTTTATTTTGGCAATTTCCTCCTCGGTCAAAAGAGCTTGTTCATTGCCTGCCTGCCGAAATAATAAGATGAAATCTTTCATGCTTATAGTTTAATGTGTTAAATAATTTTATTTACCTCGTTTTTTTTTATTATGCTGTCTGCACCTTATGTTGACCGACTTTGTACCCGCCAGCTTCAGTGCGGAAAGAAATATTAAAACGGTTGTATGCATTGATTGTTGTTACCGCCAAAGTCAGATCTATCAGTTCCTCTTCAGAAAACTCTTGGTTTGCAATGGCATAAACCTCATCAGGTACATCACCATTGGTTATTTTTGTTACCGCTTCGGCCCATTCCAAGGCGGCGCTTTCGCGTGCGCTATAGAGTGGTGCCTCGCGCCAAGCGTCCAATAAAAATAGACGCTGTGGGTTTTCGCCAGCAGCAAGCAAATCTTTTGAATGCATATCTAGGCAATAAGCACATCCGTTGATCTGTGATACTCTAAAATAAATCAGATGCAAAAGCTCTTGCTCGATTGTACATTTACCTAAATAAGCACCCAATCCAAACATAGCTTTCATAGCATTTTGGCCTTTTGCGAAAAAATTGATTCGTTGTTTCATTTTATTATTGTTTTAAGTGTAACTGTTTTACACTACAATAATGATTGAA
>JAQZAZ010000108.1 GCA_029239355.1 Sphingobacterium sp. | reverse complement strand
ATGAATTTTAGATGAACACAACAATCTGTTTGGTTAATATGATGATACATTTTATGTTTAAACTCATCTGGATAATGCATGATTTTATTTAATTGAATTTAGGATGGTAGTACGATTTTTTGTTTGTTTCTCGTTTATTTTAAGTACAATTTATTGTTTTGGTCAAATAAATGTAGACAAAATGCGAGCCGATTATGCAGCAGCAGTTAAAGATAAAAAACTCTGTGAGGCCAATTTGAAGACACTGGAAGCAGCTGCAAATACAGCGACAGAGAAAGGCTATCTTGCCGCTTATGAGATCCTGTGGGCAAAGCATATGGGAAATCCCTTTTCGAAGTTGGGCCAGTTTAAAAAAGGTAAGAAATTATTGGAATCGGTTATCATCAAATATCCTGATAATATTGATTTACGTTTTATCCGTTGGAGTGTACAGACACATGCACCATCTTTTTTGAATTACAATAAAGACAGATTACGTGATAAAGAATTTTTGGTACACAACCTATACAAGTTGCCTAATCCAGAAGCTAGAAAAATAATTTATGTCTATCTGAAAGATGCAAATAGCTATCTCAAAGGTGAGCATATATTCTCCAAAGCAGACCTTACCCAACTATCCAAATAAGCTGATATAGGTTAATGTGGATAGTTGGTACGAATAGCTATAATGCCAAAGATTATCATGGTGATGCTCATAATAGAAAAGACAGCATATATAACGGTAAAACCGTCGCTTATGCCGATATCTTCCTCGTAATATATTTCCATATGAGCCGGTACTTTTTTGGGGTTTATACTACTTAAATCCTTCACCAGACGAACTTGTTTTTGCTTATAATTGAATTGGAGGACCGGATAATGTAGGTATCCGAAACGCTTGTTTTTTACACTGTCTATCCCAATGACATCAGCTTTAATTTTGGTACCAAAGAGCATCAGTCGACTGTCTTTGAATAGTCCGTATGCGAGAAATAAACCTAGCAAGAACAAAATAACGCCGAACGTTCTAATGATGACCATGTTTAGGAATCAAATGATACATTATACTTAATACTTAGACAAATATAGCCTTTGTAGCTTCTTTCTGCCAACTAATGTCGAACATTAATTAGGTCGAATTTTATTGTCTTATGCGAAGATTTTTGTTAACCATAATGCGCAATTTTGTGTTATCAATAGCAATTAAAAATTTAAGAAGATGAAACAGGTATTTATTAATCTCGCTGTGGCGGATGTAAACAAATCAATGGATTTTTATACTCAATTGGGTTTTGAAGTAAATCTACAATTTTGTGATGATGATGCTAAATGTATGGTCTGGAGTGAGCATATTTTTGTCATGATCATGACACATGATAAATTTAAATCCTTTACGAATAAGCCATTAGCCGATACAAAAAGTCATATCGCTGGACTATTTGCTCTCTCAGTGGAGAGTCTGGATCGGGTAAATGAAATTGTTGATAAAGGGCTGGCGGCAGGAGGAATAGAGCCAATGCCAATGATGGATCATGGTTTTATGCAGTTAAGAAAGGTGGAAGACTATGATGGCCATACCTGGGAGATATTTTATATGGACATGAGCAAATTTCCAGGCGCTTAAAATTTACATACGAAAGCAAATTTTTTCAAGCAGCCATCGCTCATCCATATTATCTGATCGATTAGTCAATTGTATGGCTGATGGACGATGGCAATTGTTAAATCTCTACCCAAAAGAGAATGACTAAAGTTATTAATTTGATCTCAATCCTTATGTCAACGCCAGTGACCCACGAAATCTGCTTTCGGGAAATTCGCTATTGCGGCCTTAAGTTGGAAATTTGGTGCCAGTAGAAAAAAGAAGGAAAAGAATCTACGGGAAATGGAACATATCTCACATCGACGTAAATAAGAATGTCTGCTGATTAGCAAGATGGATATGCGGACTGTGGAGATAGTACGATAGGTTTAGCTAATTCGGATTAGGTTGATGTCCCTTTGGTTCGTTCAAATCGTGATTTTAGATGTTGCCGCCGTGAACGCCGTAAACGTGATCTTTTAACAGGATAGTGTCGATTTTTGGTGATATTGTTAAAAATAAGTGCTACTATAAATAAAATCAGACAGCCGGAGAGTACGGGACTTAATACATACCAATACCCTAAGGAGGAAATTTTGGTGCCGCTACTTACTGCGATTAGGGCTGTTGCTCCTCCAGGTGGGTGCAATGTGCGGGTATGTTGCATGCATACGATAGATAGGGCTACAGCAAAGGGGGCAGTGAGCCAGATGATATCTGGGAGTAGCTGTGCTACGGTAACTCCAGCTATTGCTGAAACAACATGACCACCAATTAAATTTCGAGGTTGCGCAAGTGGGCTTTGTATGGCTCCATAAACCAGAACAGAGGAGGCACCAAATGATCCGATCAGAAACACATTCTCCAATGGCGGGAAATGAAGCGATTGAATAAAAGCGATGATAAATATGCCTACGAATGCACCGATAAAAGACCAAAAATGTTCCCAAGGATCTATTAAAGTTTCCCGATAGATAACATATCTGTAAATACGGAGTTGCCGATGAAGTTGATTTTTCATGTTGATCTGAGCAAAAATAGGGAATTTTAAAAATTCCTTTTTAGATCATTTATATTAATCCTTGTGGTATTTATAAATAAGATAGGTTATAAATTGTTCTGCGCCCTATTTTGACCAATTTAATTACCCTTATTTATTTTCATTTCACTAAGCTTCGGAAACGATTTAACGTATTTAACAAGCCCAGTATTGTCTTTGAGGGTATTTACAGTTTTTTATATTACTTTATATTTTCCACATTGTTACCAGTGTTGCTTTTTGTCGGTACACTAGGCGACGAATATGAACACAAGATATATGCTGATCTGGGAGGAGTAATTTCTGAAATGTTCCCTTTGATTTTAATTTTGAGTATTTTTTTGAGTTTATTCAGTAGCATTACGTTCGTTTGGGGCTTAAGATCCTGGACAGCTTTGATACTGACATTTTTGGCCTATATTTTATTCAGTGTGCTTGTCTCTATTCTTTCGACAGTTGGACGTGAGGTTCGGGAAGCTGAACAAGAGCGGCGAGATCAGACGGATAATTTAAAAGAGGGTCGATTTGAATGGGCTGCTGCAATGAGCAATCCAGCAGGTTATCCGGTACAACTCTACAAAGGGACATTCATCTTCCCGAAAGATGAGGATTATGAGTTTACATTTAGTGAGGGAAATACGGTGAATTATCATGGAAAATGGGGGGAGGCGGGCGCCGAAACCTATAAAAGTATGATGTCATTACCCAAAGCAATTGATCTTACTTGGTATTCGTTTTCAGAGAATGCTTTCTACCAATGTCATGACACAATAGATTACAACAAATTGCTTACACTTTTTAAACAATCTTATGTAGAAAGAAGGGCAGCTAGTGATGTTGAGGAGTATTATGACAAGATTATTTTCGGGTTTGCACCTGGTGGCGGACTGGTGATATGGGCTGGAGGATCGGGGTATCGTCAGGTCGAAATAGGTCTGTATCAGGCGAAGAAAATCGATATTGACCAGAAGGTTTCTGATAGTAAGGAGATGGTTTATGGTGATTTATTTAATCAGGAGTGGCGCAATAAGGTCTTGACTGATACGATGATCATTCCTTTGGCAATACAAATGGCCAAAAATAATCAACCTGTTCCTGATGATTATTGGAATAAACTGAGGACAGCCTATACCTGGAACCCAAAGTTTGTGATCGCTGCGGAAATAAAAACGTATGATGTTATTTTTCAGTATTTTAATGCTGAACGTTTTGCTTTAGATGAAAGAACACAACATGTAACCGTGGAAAAAAGGGGAATTCCACAGAATATATATATCAAATGGTATGATAAAAATCAAAACCGTTGTGCTGTAAATTTTGAATTTGATGAAACGGATATTTTTAAAAAATTCAAGGCTTTTTTTGATCGCGATAAAAATATAAAGGCTGAGATGGAAATTACCATAGATACACAAAATGGCAGGGCGACTGCACGATTAAAAAATGCTGAATACCAACTTTTGCTTATGGAAACCAAAATCATAGCATATGGTGAGAAGTTTTGATCTTCAGCTAGACCAGTCGATGTTAAAAAGTCTTTTGCATTTTGTAATTGACAATTTCAACAGCTGACCGAACTTGCACCTGTCTGACAATTGTTGTAAAACCATTACGTTCAAAAAAAGGTTTTGCGGTTTTACTGACATCTGCTGTTAGCGACTCCATATTTGAATATTTAGACTTATGCTCCAAGTGGTCATATAACCGTTGTGCAATGCCCTTTCGCTGAAAATCTTTGTGCACATATAACATATCAATATAGTTGCCATGATCCAATGAAGCAAAACCAACGATTTCTTTGTCTATTTCTGCGACAATAAAATACTGATTTTTGATTAAATTATTCCAGCGTTCAGTGTTACTGATCGAAGATTTCCATACCTCGATTTGTTCTGCATTATAATCGGTCTGACATACTGAAGCAATTGTTCCCGCAAATAGCTCCTTTATTTGGGGTAATTCGCTTAATATTCCTTTTCGTATTGATATCTTCATATACAAATATAAACACATTTGGATAATGGTATAAAAATAGATAGATGTACCGCCAATCCTAAAAATAAGAGTGATGAGCTAACAAATTTTTAACAGAAAGGGATTGATCTCTTACGTAGATAAATTGTATATTTACGACAGTGAGTCGAGGCCTATACCCTCGCTTTATGAGTCTATATTAACCATTTTGCTAAATAATTAAAAAAGACATTTCAATAGCTGTTGGCGATCCAACTGTATATGGGCAATGTCAGATTTTAATAGGGCAGATCTGGAAATTAAATCTATTACAAGTTGACCTATTACCGTTAGCCATTTTAATAAAAACTTGACCTTTTTAAAAATGAAAATTTATTTATTTTGTATGTTGTTCCTAGCGATTCTGACGATAAAAAGTACGAATATGGCACTTGGACAATCTATAGAAAAAATAGCGCATATTGAAGACCCAGTTCTTCAGTTAGAAGCTGTCCTCCAATTCCCGGCTAATTTTGGGAAGGATACTGTTGCGTTGAAAAATGCACTGGATCCTATTTTAATACTCGCTAATCAGGGAAATAATAGTATACTAAAATGGGGGTACTACATGCGTATGGCAGATGGGTATTCGATTGCGTTTGATCAAACTAATGCCGTTTCTGATCAATATTATCGGCTTGCGGAGCTATTGCTTCAAAAGCATCATAATATTGAATTGGAAATGATTGGTTATGCACGACAAGGCTACTATAACTATGTCTATCGGAAAGTGAAGGAAGCATTCCCATTCTTTTTGCGTGCAAATGATTTAAAATCCAAAATTGACATCAAAAAAATACCATTAGTAGTTAAGCATTACCAGTTTATCGCGAATTTTTATAGTTATATTGGAGATCATAGTATTGCCGTTGATTACTTACAGGAAGCATTGCCTTTTTCGAAAGCAGCATCAAGAGAACGTGTGGATCTAATCAATGCCATAGCTGTTTATCTATCAAACGATTCGATTAATCATCAGGCCGTTATTTATTTTAATCGGGCGATGGCAGAGGCGAAACTGGCCAAGGATTCGGTATGGATTGGCATTATCTCCGGCAATCTAGCCGATCAGGCCTGGAAAGCAGGCGATCGGCAAAAAGCGATTGCTTTAATTCAGAAGAATATCGATCTTTCTATGCGATTTAATGAACGAAAGGATGCCATGCGAGCAAACCTTAATCTGGCAAGCTGGTATATTGTGCTTAAACAATGGAAACTGGCCAAGCAACATGCTGTAACCAGTATAAGCCTGATGGAGGAAAAACCCTATTTCCTGAAGTATAAAATGGAGGCCTCAAAATTGTTGTCTGATATTGCTCGTGGTTTAAATCAAAAAGAGGAAGAACTCAAACAATTGCATGTCTATCTGATATTAAAAGATTCATTAGAAAAAAGAATAAATGATAAAGAGATCCAAAGGTTTCTTTGGCAAAGAGAGACTGAGCGATATAACCGAACTATCCAATCTGCTGAGGAAAAAAGACTTCACTCCAAACGGATTTATCAATTTGTTGGACTTTGTTTGATTTTGGTATTTGCGATTGTATTGCTTTTAATCAACAGATCGAAGGCAAAAATCAAAATGAGAAATGCCCTTCTTGAAAAGGATCGGCTCAAGCTAGGTTACGAAAAGCAATTACTCGATCAAGAGCTTTTGATTTTAAAAGATTCCCTCGGTGAATTTACCAATACGATCAAGCAAAATGACACAACTATTCAACAGCTCCGACAGGAGATTGTGAAGGTGTCAGCGCAAAATCCTGCTTACATGGCTCAGGTTTCCGATAGCTTAAATGCAATGTTGCAGACACATATCATGACCGATGAACGATGGCTAAAATTTAAGCATGTTTTTGACAAGGTCCATCCGGGTTATTTAGCACAAATGAAACAAAACTATTCAAAAATAACAGATAACGATCTGCGCATACTTGCTCTACAAAAATTGGATTTAAACAACAGTAGCATGAGTGAACTACTCTGTGTATCTACCGAAGCAATCAAAAAAGCAAAACAGCGTCTAAAGAAGAAAATGGAGTTACGAGATTAGGAGATGAATCCACATGAATTTAATGCTATGTACCTGATCAGGATGGGTAATAATACGGATTTGGTAGGTTAGGGATACAAATAGGGTAGAGAGTAATCAAGTTGGCTCTTTTTTAAGCCAACTTGATTATAGCTAGAATTCTAGGCGGCTGTAACAGCCATTAGAAATCTTATTTTGCGTTTTTCGCTGTGACATTAAGTTCGATGTCAACATTTTGTGCGATCATCCAATCTTGAGGATTGCCTTCGGTACCATAGGTAAGTCCCCAATCTTGTCTTTGGATCGTAAATTTAGAGTAGAAAGTAACTTCTTCACCATTGAAAGTAATTTTAGCAGGAAATGTTACGTTTACTGTTTTGTCTTTGATTGTTAAGTTACCACTGACAGTGTTTGTAGCATCAGCAACAACGCTTTTTCCTTGAGCAGCATCAAATGGAGCGACTTTGGTGATTTCAAATTTAGCTGTAGGGTATTTCGCTGTATCAAAGAAGTCCGCACTTTTCAAGTGTGCATCCAAATCTGTTGATTTTTTACCACCTGCAGTAGTAGGGTCTACAGAAGCGCTGTCTGTTACAATTGAATTGACATCAATGGTGAAAGATCCACCGGTGATAGCATTGTTTTCAGCAGAAAGTGTACCATCACTTTTTAAGACACCATATCTTGGATTCAAACCACCTTTGTGGTAACCTGTCCATTTTAATGTACTTTTGTCAGCCTCTACAGTATAAGTCTGTCCTTTTTGTTCAGTCACTTCTTGCGCTGATGTTGTTTTGGCTTTGTCTCCAGTTGCATTTTGACATGAAGCGAATAACAAAATAAGGGCTAAACCCGAGATTAATTGTTTTTTCATTTTTTAATCGTTTTATTTTTTAATAAGATGTTTGTATTGTTCTGTATCGTCGGCATCAATCATGCCATTTTAATTTATGAATACAAAGGTAGATGATAGATAGTTTATTTTTGGTATTAGTTTCCTTAAAGAAACTACTTTCCAAAAAGATAGTGCACTGTGACGCTGTAATTCAGTATTTTTGTAATCAATAGAAGGAGATCAAGTAAAATGAAAAAGGAAGCACTATCAAGTTCCTCCACCGGCTGTAAAACGCGGATATTGGCGATAAATGACAGCATGGAGATTTTGGCAGGTAAATGGAAATTCCACATTATAGGAACATTAATGTTGTTTGAAAAGCTACGTTTTATGGAATTGTTGCGGGAAGTTGATGGGATTGGGGCAAAGATGCTATCCAAAGAGCTGCAAGATCTGGAAATGAACCATCTTATCAGAAGAACCGTCTTAAATACCAAGCCGCTTACTGTGGAGTATGAACTTACTGATTGTGGTAAAACATTAGGTCCCATTATTGATGAAATAGCTAAATGGGGTATCACCTACAGAAGCACACTTTATCAAAAAAACGAGAACAGTGAATCGGTTAAATAAATTGTTGGTTTTTAACGTGTGTTATTGAACAGCAATTTGCTAAATAATGTGAACATTAGAACCAAGAAAAAACTCTTTGTTGGATTTTATATTTTCGTTTGGAGTATATATGTGGAGTTTTATGCCTGTAAAGAATCTGATACGTTTGATCTGATTTTGGCCGTTAGGTATTTTAAAAAAATATATTAATCGTATGTTTGTTATAGAATTTACTTCTAACCTACTAAAAGAAGACGGGATGCGGTTACAGCGATTTTTTTATTTGTCTCTTGGGATCTTGAATATAAGCAGTTAAGGGAGCAAATACTCTCTCTATGTTTGATTTCAGCCTGAGAAGTATTAAAATTACTTGACAGAAGAACAACATAGCAGGTCTGCTACCATATTTTCTAAATCCTCAAGGTCGAAAGGCTTTGCTAAATAGTTGTCGGCTCCTGCTTGTTTGGCTAACTGTTGTATATCGGTATTTGCCGATAGATATATGACAGGAATATCTCTGAATGTCGGATGCGATTTAAGCAACCGTGTAGCTTCCATACCTCCAATTTTAGGAATCCAGTTGTCCATTAAAATCAAATCGGGTTGCACCTCTTCAACTTTTTCGAGTATATCATGAGAGGTCTCAGATACTTCGACCCGATAACCAATAGTTTCGAGAATGATGGTGCAAACTTCAAGAACATGCTTGTCATCGTCCAGCATGAGTATTGTTTTATTTGACATAGTAGCTTTTAAAAAGGTAGAGCTAAAATAGATAAAAACAAATACGGTAGAAAGTGGGTAAATACTTGTTTTCTTTAGGGTAAAAAATACCCTTTTTGTTAACATGAACTACTTTGCTTAGATATAAATTGCTTTTCCATCGTTCATAAAACATACTATCTTTATATGGACTTTAGATATGCAGTTGCAAAAAGATCACAAATACCTTGAAGCGTGAACAACTTATCTGGAGGTGCCTATGATGAACCTCTCTATACAAGAATGGAAGCGATATTAATGAAAGCATTTGAGGGAATACCTAAACCGATGCTGCCTAAGTTGCCCGCAGAGAGAGCAAACGAGTCTATGAGCTTAGAAGTTATGAAGGAGCTACTGAAAGACTTTGTGCCAAGAAGATAGATATGTTCAATAACGGCGAAATTGACATTTTTAATAAACTTAATTTTAACACTGTTTTTTATGGACAAGTAATTGCCGGGAGCACTATGCCAAATTTGATGTATTTAACAACGTTCGAAAGTAGGGAAGACTGGGATAAACATTGTAAAGATTTTGCTCCATTATATAAAACAATGCAGGATCTACCGCAATATCAAAATAATGTTTCAAAAAGTATTAAGTTTTTATTGCATCCCGCATCCTATTCGGATATTTAGATTAATGATCACGGGTATTTAGCATTTATTGAATCAGCGATATAAATAAAATAGAGATCTTGAAATCCGAATCAATAAACGAGACCTTTATCTGAGGAAAATTTCATCAAAAAAAGTATGTTAAAACTAATTATTTGTCAGAATATTAATGATGTTTTTTCGATATTCCTGATCTTTTTCCCTTAGCTCAAGAATCCTGTTTTTTAAGTCAATATTCACATACCATTCTGCATAGTTATCTTTTTCGTTGGTATCGTCGAAGAAAACTTTGGTTTTTATATATTCTTCATCAAAGTACTCTGGTTGACCACTTAGTACAAATGCTGTGGAAACCACAGCCTCAATCATCCTGAAAGAGCTGGTCTCAGTTTTAAATAAGCTACTTAAAGCTTTGGCAAAATTATCACTCAATTGCCCTATGGAATAGAAGTTGATCCCTTCTCGATAAAATCTTTTCTTGTCTACTTCTGTGTTAACGATACCTAATTTCATATCGCGTCGAAATGAGATTTCTATACCGACTGTTTCTTTTCCCCAAAGACCTTTTGCCTGAATAATATGATTTTGGTTTTCATCATTCCAGTTTTTGGTTATCGTTAATTGCAGATCAACAAAATCCTGGTCTTCACTGACGTCAATCTGCTTTAATTTATGTTGTCCTTTTAAGAAATTTAAAAAGCCCATATTGTGTTGTTAATAATTATTTGAGCCGATCTTAACAAATTATCTTGGTTGCATCTGGTCCAGCTAGATGGCTTTTTATTTGTCATTGTCATAACTCTGGCTAAGTAGAATAAAGATAGTAAAAGTTTTGATTCTATAGATGGCAGAATAGAAGACAATATATTTTTCAAGAATAATTACCGGCTTTTGTTGGGAGATGTATTTCCAATAAATTTGGCTAGAGGTTATTAGTCAAAATATTAGGTTAATACAAGTTTTTCAATCGAAAAGAATTAATTAAAGGAGATACTGGTTCAATTGAGCTATTTTTATAGCTTAACACTTGATCTGTCTAATATTAAGATCGCATTATTAAAAATATGAGCAAAGTAGAATTATTTGAGAATGAAAGAGCGAGCGGCTATGATCAATTTGTAGAAGCCTGGATTCCCAACTATCATTATTTTTTGGATTGTTTGCCTAAGCTGTTGACAGATACGGATCCCAATGATCTGCTGGTCATCGGCTGTGGAACTGGTAATGAGATACAGAAGCTTGTCGCAAAGGGGAAAACATGGAATATAACGGGGATAGATCCCTCCCCAGAAATGATTCAACAGGCTCGGCAGAAACTTGAAGGATATCCTAACGTTGTACTTGCTGAAGCTCTGATCCAGGATTTGAAAAACGATAAAAAATATGATGCGGCTACGTTATTGTTGGTTCTTCATTTTCTTGAAGATAATGGAACTAAGTTAGAATTGCTGAAAGAAATTGGGAAAAGACTGGTTTTAGGAGCGCCACTTGTAATGCTGGATATCACAGGAAATAGCGGCATGATTAAAGAAAATCTGAAAATTCTAAGACTTCTATTGTCCGATAACATACCCGAAGAGCAGGTCAGGCTTCGATTAAATAGGATAGAGAACGAACTTTTTCATGTGTCTGAAGATCGGCTTGCAGCGTTATGTGTTGAAGCGGGATTTGAGGTTCCGGTACGTTTTTTTCAATCAACGATTTATATGGGCTGGATGACAAAGAAAAGATAGGTTTTAAATATGTAAATGGTAAAGAAGCTTTTCAAAAAGTAAGCCATTGGGAATTGGATATTTGAAAAGAGATTTTGGAAGATAGGAGTAAAATAAAAAAAATAGGGATGTCCGTTGTGGACACCCCTTTTAAACCTTAGTTTTTATGAAAGAGATGATCGTCGGGTATGTCGATAATTTTGGAACCGTTAACACGATATTGAAGTTTCAAGGTAAAACCACCTCCCGCTTCTATGAAATCGATGCTAATCGGATGATATCCTTTTTCTAAAGCAATCTGTCCACTTTTCATGATTGGGGCATGTTGTCCGTCGTTGTCTACGACCACCTGATCATGTATGCGCAAAACTCCACCATCATCGCAAGTGAAATAGAAATTATAGATCCCCTTTTCTTTCACATATAAATAACCCTTAATTTTTGCGCCAAATGAAGGCATTTTAATCGTATCGCTCAAATGGATAGCCTTAATAATCTCCTGACCTACCGCTTTGCCTGTTATTGCAGCTGTGTTTGCAAATGTTCCATTAAATAGCGTTGCGTTCAATCCTGCACGCATATTCTTTACATCTTCGGTAATACCTTTTTTCCAGGTATCTCTCTTGAAATTCACTTGGTACAATTCGCTCTTTGCTCCTGAAGAAGATATCGTTGCGAAACGTATGGCTCCTTCGTTTTTGACAATAAGTGAATCGCTTAGTACGGGGCTTTTCTGAGTTGGTAGACTACCATCGGTGGTATAATGTATTGCATTTTCTGGAAGTTCATTCTCAATTTTCAGCATGGATTGCCCGTTAATGATAACCTGATTATCGGCAAAGCCATTTAAATCTGGCATACGGTAATGTAGCCCCATTTTGTTCCAGATCCCAAAGTGAGCGATTAATCTATTTCTATAGCTCTCATATAATGATTTATTGGTCCAGACCCGCTCTGCCAATGCGCTCAATCTTGGTAGAATCATAAATTCTAACCGGGCTGTTGATGGGATCATTTCTGTCCATATGTTTGCCTGCGCGCCCTGAACTAAATTTGATTTGTTACTCGGGATATCGGATGGTATGACAGACATATTATACACCGCATCCAAGCTGCTACTATTGGGAAGGTAGTCAAAATACAAAGGATTGGTAGGTGTCATGATGAGACGATGACCACGATTGACTGCCTCACGAGGTGCATTTTTTACCCATCCCCGCCAATACATAACTGTCATCGATGTATCCGAACCACCATCAAGTATTTCATCCCAACCGATGCTGCGTTTGTTTTTCGAACGTATGAAGTTATTAACACGTTTTACAAAATAGCTTTGTAAGTCATGTAGATTGGCTATGCCTTTCTCCTTCATAAATGCTGTGGCTATAGCTGAATTTGACCAGGAATCTTTTTCCACTTCGTCGGCACCAATATGAATATAAGTAGAAGGGAAAAGCTCGATAACCTCGCTAAGTACATTTTCTATAAATGTATAACTACTTTCTTTCCAGGGACTGATTGGTACCGAGAACTGTTTTCCCCAGCCTGCAGTTTCACTGTCGAGGAGTAGTTCGGGATAGGCTTTCGTGGCGATCATCATGTGTCCAGGCATATCTATCTCAGGTATAATCTCTATATGCCTGCTCGATGCATAGGCGACGATATCCCTGATATCCTGTTGTGTGTAAAAGCCACCATACTCTTCTCGCCCATTATTAACACGTTTGTACTCGCTGGGTAGATTGAAGTCGGGGTTATCTTTCGCTTTGGCAAGACAGGCCGAATCTTGGTTATTATAGGTTCTCCACGCACCTTGTGAAGTAAGTTTTGGATATTTTTTGATCTCGATACGCCAACCTTGGTCATCCGTCAAATGCAGGTGAAGCTTATTGAATTTATAGGACGACAAGAGATCGATAAACTTGTATAAATAATCTTTTGAGAAGAAGTGCCGCGCTACATCTAGTTCCACTCCGCGCCACTGAAACGCTGGCTGATCCTTAATTGATAGATAGGGCAAATGAATACTCCCCGCGGGTTTTGCGAGAAGATACAGTTGTTGTATTGTCTGCAGTCCGTAAAATAGTCCCTGATCCGAAGAAGCAGAAATCTGTATTCCTTTTTTATCAATCGTTAATTCATAACCTTCCTTGGAAAGACTACTTTTTTTTATCAATCGTAGTGTTGCATTGGCATGTGTCACCTTCTTTTTAGGGATGTTCCCGAATAACGATTGACCTATCCATTGATCTAGAGCGTTTGAGGAGATGTCGGAATCAATCGTATAGGCGAGTTCTTCCTTGGCTATTTGAAAGAAACCTGTAGATGATTCCAGTTGTTCGGGAAAAGGGATTAGCTGGGGGATATGATTTTTTTCTTGTGCATAACTTGTACTGGGCCAATAGAAAGCAGACAATAGCAGGATCAGTGAAATAGCTTTATACATAAAGTTTTTTTGTGATTTTTTAATAATTATGTGTTTAAGAGCTTGCCAAATAGAATTTGTCGGTTTAGCATGAAAAACTCGCAACCAATATAGAAATATTTTATGTAAACGGAAGTAAAAAAAACGTATCCTAATAGCACTGTTATCTAGTAGCGCATTTATAAAGCCTATACACATGCCGATTTGTTTTTTTGAACAGAAGGCATCGTTAGGACAAAGGTGAGGGAAGACTTTGTGTTGATTTTATTTCAGGATGATTGAAACTAATTTCCAGCTATCTTTTCAAATAAACCAGGATAGTTTAGGACCAGTCCGTTCTCGTCCACCTGAATATGAGCTGTAAAATCACTGACAATATTTTCATACAGATATTCGTGTAAATTTGTCCTTGTATAACGTTGCCGGACAGGTGTGATATCGTTGTTGATTAGGTCGATATAGATGATATCTATTTCTTTTGAATCACCAATTTTAAGCTGTAGATTGTTTATTGGTAGCGTGTTTGTAAAGGGAGTTAAAGAGATATCTATA
>JAQZAZ010000107.1 GCA_029239355.1 Sphingobacterium sp. | reverse complement strand
TTTATCTAACATATATCAAAAATGCTTCTTCTAGGAATTTATGACCTAGATTACTATTGAGAGTACAAAAGTAAGGAAATTTTGTTGCTTTTGAACTACCTAGCCAGCTATTAATGAGAGGAAACTGCTTTTAGGCCGACAATGGAAGCAATCAGTGTGAAAATAAAGAACATGCGCCAGAAATCTGCAGGTTCTTTAAAGAAGATAATACCCATTAAAACCGTTCCGACAGCACCAATACCGGTCCATACGGCGTAGGCTGTTCCAAGAGGAAGCGTTTGTGTAGCTTTGATCAATAAACCCATACTCGCGAACAGGAAAACAACAAAGGCTCCATACCAAAGCCATTGTGCATTGCCCTGTGCATCCTTGGCTTTTCCCAAGCAGGTGGTAAAACCAATTTCGCATAGTCCGCCAAGAATTAAAAATACCCAGTTCATATTTCTGTTTTTTGTTTCAGGAACAAAGTTCTAGGTTTTTTCGCAGAATAATTTTAACAAATGTTAAAAATTTGAAAGGATATTTGCCCTGATACGGCTGAGAGTCACTTGGCTAACCCCTAGATAGGACGCTATGTAGCCAAGTTTGATCCGTTGTATGTATTGTGGATATTTCTTCAACAGTTCAGCATAACGCTCCTGAGCCGTATTAAAAAGTTTGGACATGGTTCGCTGTTCGGCTTTGATAAATTCCAGTTCAGCCATTTTCCTGCCCCAGTTGGCTAGAGCGATATCACTTTCGTAAAGAGCAAAAAGCTGTTTTTGGTCAATTTTATAGACTATGCCATCTTCGAGAAGGTCGATGTTTTCGTATCCGGGGGTATTATGCACATAGCTGTTCATCGAGATAAGTGTCCCACCAGGAGAGACAAAGTCCAGTGTGATCTGTCGGTCTAAGGTTTCGTAATAGACCCGTGCTAATCCGGAGGCCAAAAAATAGATGTCTTTCTGTATCTTATCTTGTCTGATCAGTAGATTATTCCTTTTGCAGATAAGTTTTTCACTGATCTGCTCCAGTTTATTGATGCTTTCAGGCTGTAAAAAATGATAGCTCAACAAACAGTCTGCTAAGGAAATTACGATTTTTTCTCCCATTTTTCCAAACGTAAGGTTTCTCCATCCCATACCGCGTAGGTATAGTAATTGATCCATTCACCCAAGTTGACAATACGGCTTTCAGTACCCAGTTGGACATCGTAGGGAAGGTGCCTATGACCAAACAGATAGAAATCGTGGTGTTGTTTACGCTCGATTTCCTTGGCGTAACCGATCAGCCATTCTTTGTCTTCACCTAGAAATTTCTCATCTTCATTGCTGGAGAGTCTGCTATGCTTGGACCATCGGGTGGCGATGCCTATCCCTAGGTTGGGATGCAAGCGTGCAAATAACCATTGGCAGATACGGCTCCGAAATACTTTCTTGAGCAATTTATATTTGTAGTCACCCGAACCTAAGCCATCGCCATGGTGAATATAAAAACGTTTGTTGTCGAGTTCAAGTTCTAGCTCATTGTCAATGATCTGTGCGTGTAATTCCTTCTTGAGGTAATCAAACATCCACATATCGTGGTTGCCCTTGAATAACGTAATTGGGATGCCGAGGTCGGCAATTTCCGCTAGTTTGCCCAAAAAACGGATGTAACCTTTAGGTACTACAGTTGCATATTCAAACCAAAAATCGAAAATATCGCCAACAAGGTAGAGCTGTGCGGCATCAACTTTGATCGCATCGAGCCACTGAATAATAGACCGTTCTCTTTCGCGCGAACGTTCCACTGGATGGGATCCCAGGTGGAAGTCTGAGGCAAAATAGATTTTTTTTCTTGTTGACATGTGCCCAAATCTAAAGAAAATGGAAGCGAATACAAAATTCGCCCCCACAATATGTTTTATGATTTGGTTAGGTTTGCGATGTGGACCTTTAGATATTCAGCTGCATCTGCGTCGACGCGCTTGAGGGCCTGTTGTAGCTGTGCTGGATAGTTAGCTTTAATGGCCATTAATGTGCTCGCGATAACCATATAGGATTGATCTTTTAGACCGTTCAATACCAGGGATTCATATTTTTTACTGTTTAGTCCAGCCAGTTTAGCGATCGCTGATGCACGTATAATTGATGCTGTTGATTTCTCGGCCAGCGATGCGATCAATTTTTCTGTCGATTTGTGTACAGTTGGATCGGTTGCAATCCCCTGGATGGCCATCGCTACAAGGTCGGGATCGCTGTCAGCTAATGCCTGTGTCAATAACTCTTGTCCAAACTTGGTTTTTGGATTTTTAAAGGCAAATAATACTGCAGCAACACGGTTGGCAAAAGAAGGGGCATGTTCATATTGATAGCGATAATCGGCTTCGGTTTTGTCAATACGGATCTCACCGACAAGTGTTTTTTCGGGATCGATATCGATAAATTCAACCGTATTTTTTAGGGGAATAGTTAGCTGAGTATTCCGTTTGTTGAGCTGTATCGTTTTTCTCATTTTGCCTTCTTTGGTATAGATGTCAATGGCAAGCGGTAATTGAAACGTTTGAACAGCGGAATCTTGCACCTGAGCGATGTTGAGGCTCAGTATATTGTTTTCATTTTTGGTTGTCACTTTGAGGATAGGATGTCCTCCTTTATAATACCACTGGTTGAAATAAGGTGCCCAGTCTTTACCTGTCACTTCTTCCATCGTGAGACGCAGCTGCTGCGGTTCCCCAGTTTTGAAAGAATTCTCGGTCAGGTATTTTTTGAGTGATTGATAAAAGGCAGCATCACCCATCTGTTCTTTTAAGGCGTATAAGATCAATGAGCCCTTGGCATAGCTGATGTTATCAAACATATCTTCTTTGTCGTGGTAATAGTAACGCGCGAGCGCTGGACTATTGCCATTTTTGGTTGATTTGAGGTATGATTGTAGTTTTTCAAATCTTGATTTATCGCCTTTTTCCTTCCCTCCATCATGTTCATGCCAGATGATTTCACCAAAGGTTGCAAAAGATTCGTTCATCGTCAGGTTGGACCAGGATTCGGCCGTCACCAGATCACCAAACCACTGATGGAACAGCTCATGCGCAATGGTGCCTTCTTCGTTGTCATCCAAAAGTTCTCGTTTGGTCTTTTGAACATGTTCACCATGTAAGGTCGCCGTGGTATTTTCCATGGCGCCAGAAACATAATCGCGACAGACGATCTGTGCATACTTGTTCCAAGGGTAAGGAACGCCTAAGGTTTTGCCATAGAAATCCATCATGGCCGGAGTTTTACCAAAGATATCTTTTGCATAAGGCGCATACTTCGGTTCCAGGTAATAATCAACGGGGATATTATTGTATTTATCTTGATAGATCTTAAAATCACCAACGGCCATCATAAACAGGTAAGGTGCATGTGGGAGGTCCATTTTCCAGGTATCGGTACGCGTTCCATCGTTGTTTTTTTGCTGATTGACCAGGGCACCATTGGATAGACTGGTGTAATTGTCCAAAACAGTCATGGATATTTCGGCTGTTGTCTTCTGGTTTGGACGGTCAATTGTAGGAAACCAGGCTGAAGATGCCTCTGTCTCGCCCTGAGTCCAGATCTGCCGCGGTTTATTCGGCACGCTTTCATCGTGATTGATAAAATAAAGCCCTTTTGCATCATTAATTGCCGCACTGCCTTGTGCTTTTAATAGATTTGGTTTGGCCGTATAATCAAGGTATATCGTATATTTCTCATTTGAAAGGTAATTGCGGTCCAGTCTGATCAGAAGGGAATTATTGTCGTATGTATATTTTAAAGGAATGAGCTGTTGACCACTGACCAACGCAATTTTCTTGATATCCATGCCTTTGGCGTCTAGACGCAGTGAATCCGTTGGATAGAAATGCGGTTGTAGCGTGACCCATTCTTTTCCGTTCAAAAATTGATTTTTATAATCAAAGTGGACATCGAGTTTGGTATGGATAAGGTTGTTCACCTTAGTGGGGGTGGAACGATAGTGCTGATCCATCGAAAGCTGCTGCGCTTGACTCATACCAATAGCAGAAATGGATATAGCCAAGTAAAGGAAAGCGATTCTTTTGCGCATTGTTGAATAATTTAGAAGATTTAAATAAAGCTAAAAAAAAATCAGCGGATGTAAAAATAACGATCCGGGATATTCCATCATGGCCAATACCTGCTCTGTGGTTACGGGGGGTGAATTGTTTTTTAAGATCCGTAATAATGACATTACTTTAAACCATCTTTATGAAATCTGAAATTATATTTGCTATTTTTGGATGAAACAAGTATAAAGTTTTTTATGATAAAAAAAAAAATTGGCCTTATTCTGATGATGATCGGTATGACTGGCACTGCAACGACGGTTTGTGGACAACAATTGAAATATCCAACGACTAGTAAGGGCTCTGTCGTAGACGAACTCTGGGGCGAGAAAGTAGCAGACCCCTATCGTTGGTTGGAAGATGATCGATCAGCAGAAACTAAAAGTTGGGTCCAGGCTGAAAATAAAGTCACTTTTGATTATCTAAATACGATTCCTTTCCGATCGAAGTTGAAAGAACAATTAACGGAAATCTGGAATTACGAGAAAATAGGAACGCCTTTCAAAGAAGGGGCCTATACCTATTTCTTTAAGAATAATGGGCTTCAACAACATTCCGTTCTCTACCGTAAGCAAGGCGAGAATGGTGTGGAAGAGATTTTTCTTGATCCAAATACGTTTTCAAAGGACGGATCGACTTCCCTGGCCGATGTTTCTTTTTCAAAGGACGGAAGTCTAGTTGCTTATTCGATCTCTGAGGGTGGCTCAGACTGGAGAAAAGTAATTGTATTGAATGCCAAGGATAAAGCTCCAGTAGGGGAGACACTTGTCGATGTGAAGTTTTCTGGGATCGCCTGGAAGGGTAACGACGGATTTTATTATTCCAGTTACGATAAACCCAAGGGATCGGAACTATCCGAGAAGACCGATCAGCATAAATTGTATTACCATAAACTCAAAACGGCACAATCTACGGATCAGCTGATTTTTGGCGGTTCGGCAACGCCGAGACGTTATGTAGGTGCTTCATTAACAGATGACCAACGCTATCTGATTATCTCTGCGGCCAACACAACAACCGGAAATGAGCTTTATTACCAAGACCTAAGTAAACCGAATAGCAAGATTATCTGCCTACAGGATCATTTTGATGCAAATACGGGTGTAGTCGATAATATTGGCGATACATTTTTATTGGAAACAAATTATAAAGCAGCCAACAACCGTCTGGTAAAAGTCGATATTAAAAATCCGGCCAAAGAAAACTGGAAAGATGTCATTCCGGAAACTGAAAATGTGCTTTCGATCAGCACGGGCGGTGGTTATCTCTTCGCAAACTATTTGAAGGATGCTGTCTCAGTTGTGATCCAATATGATTATACAGGTAAAAAAATCAGACAGATTGAATTGCCGGGTGTAGGGACTGCAAGTGGTTTTTCGGGCAAGAAAAAAGAAAAGGAAATTTACTTTGGATTCTCGAATTACATTACACCTTCATCGAGTTATAAGTTTGATGTCAACTCCGGGCAATCGTCTCTTTATATCAAACCGAAAGTCAAGTTTGACAGTAATCAATATGAATCGAGACAGGTGTTTTATACCTCCAAGGACGGAACGAAAGTGCCCATGATTATTACCTATAAGAAAGGGCTGGTTTTGAACGGCAAAAATCCAACAATTGTATACGGTTATGGTGGATTTAATATCAGCCTGACGCCAGCTTTCAGTACTTCTGTTGCGGTCTGGTTAGCAAATGGTGGGGTGTATGCTGTTCCAAATTTACGCGGCGGCGGTGAATATGGTCAAAAGTGGCATGATGGCGGCAGACAGTTCAATAAACTAAATGTATTTAACGATTTTATTGCAGCAGCACATTATCTCCAGGAGCATGGCTATACTTCGCCTGAATATACGGCCTTGTCAGGTGGTTCCAATGGTGGGTTGCTTGTTGGAGCGACAATGACCATCGATCCTAAGGTGGCTAAAGTTGCGCTACCAGAGGTCGGGGTATTGGATATGTTGCGTTATCATACTTTCACTGCTGGTGCCGGTTGGTCCTACGATTATGGTACAGTCTCCGACAGCAAAGAGATGTTTGATTACCTGAAAGCGTATTCACCCGTGCACAATGTGAAAGAAGGTGTTTGTTATCCGGCAACCATGGTGCTGACCGGTGATCATGATGACCGCGTTGTTCCGGCGCACTCCTATAAGTTTACTTCAGAGTTACAGGCCAAACAGGCTTGTGCTAACCCGGTGTTGATCCGTATCGAAACGAAGGCCGGACATGGTGCTGGCCGGTCTACTGAAGTGTTGATCAATAGTACGGTTGACAAGTATGCTTTTGCACTCTGGAATATGGGTGTCAAAGAATTAAAATAAGGATATCAGAGGAATGATCTGCAGTCTGATTTTGGCTGTAGATAGCTTTAACGGAATTCAATAATAAAGTCCAGATCAAGCTTGCTGATCTGGACTTTATATTTTATTTGGGATAGGAATTATTCCCAGGTTTTTTCGCCTTTTTTCATTTTTTGAAGCGTTGCTACATACTCCTCTTTTTTATCATTAGCGGTCAAAAGTGAGATGGCTTTCTCCTGTGTTTTGATTGCCTGATCTTTTTCCCCTAGACGATAAAGAAGATTTGCAAAGGTGTCCAGATACATCGGTGTATCCTTTTCTTTCTCAAGTGATAATTTACTCCATTCTGAAGCTGCTTTTAAACAGGCTGGGTCATCACAGTTTTCAAAGATGGACCAGGCCATATTGTTTAGATCCATTGCTGTGATTGTTGAACCGTATTTTGCGATATACTTATTAAAACTGTCTCTCAGGGCGGGAAAGTTTTTGGTATAAGAAAAATAACGGGGTTGCATTTCTAAGCTTGCTTTTTCGGTATTGACAGTAGGGTATTTCTGAGCTAGCTCTTTTTCAATAGCCATAAAATCTACCGCTTCTTTTGCCTGTATTTTATTATTTACAATATTACTGATGAGTAATTGTGCTAGGAAATCGTTGGCTTTTACTTTTTCGCTGATGGCATCAAATTTCGCTGGATTGTCTTTGATCAAGTTGAACGCCTTGGAATCAACCACTTTAGCTGCGGAGAGTAACAAGCTAACATTTTCTTTTGTGAAGATCTGGCCCATTGATAACGAAGCTAATACAACACCTTCCGCTTTTGCCTGTGTTTCTTGGTCGTAAGCTTCTTTTGCGGCCTCAGCCATGGCTTTTGCAATCGTTATATTTTTGGGATCAGCATTAAATTTTGCCAATAGCGTTTCATATTGCGTGTTTGGATCAAGCGCTTTTTGAGCCTTAGCGATAAAAGCATCTGCTTCCCCTCCACCTACGATACGATGGACTAGATTGCCTTTTGCGTCAAAGATCAAGAAAGTAGGATAGGCTTTCACGGCATAATCTTTGGCAAAACGATCTGCTTCGGCATACCAAGATTTTATTTCCTCACTGTCATCCTTGGTTTTATCCATTTGGATTTTGGTATTGATAAATTTCGCATTGAAGAAATCACCCACTTTAGCCTGTGGAAAAATTGTACTTGCCATATACTTACAGGGGCCGCACCAGGTGGTGAAACAATCCACAAAAATAAATTTGTTTTCTTTGGCGGCTTTTTCTTTGATCTGATTCCAGTTGAGACCATGCTCAAATTTTACACCTTCACTCTGCGCAAATAGGAGCGTTGGAATCAGGAATAATATTAATATTAACTTTTTCATAATCCGTTGGTATTTAAGTGTTAATTTACGGAATTAAAATTGCGATCAAGAAAAATATTGTGAAAAAAAATTAATCAAATAGTTTACTATTTTAAAACATTCATCGATGGATCCGTCGAAATAAAAATCCGGATCAATAAAATAAGGCAATTTCCACGAGGGAGTGCCCCGAATTTTACATCCCACATGTTAAAGATCCGGGCATTCCATTCAAAGCATATACTTTAAAAAGTCATGCGCGGAATCCGTGAAAGCGGAGCGCTAATTTTCCCAGGTTTTTATCCCTTTGGTCATTTTGTCCAACGTCTCCTGATAGATCGGACGATCATCATCGCTGGCCATCTCTACGGCTTTGTTTTGCCACTTGATCGCTTTATCTTTTTCTCCTTTTTTATAAAGTAAGTTGGCGTATGTATCCAAGAATGCCGAACTGGGATCTTCCATGATTGACTTTTTGCTCCAGCTGATTGCGGCATCGATACATTCCGGATCACTGCTGTTATTAAAGATCGTCCAGGCGAACGTATTCAATTGATGTGCTGTGAAATCTTCAGATGATAAGTAATCATTGATCGTGTTTTTCATAGCCACATAATTCTTAACCTGAAGATAGTAGTGTGCTTTGATCTTTTTAAACATCGGGACAAAATCTATGTCGGGATATTTTGCAGATAGCTCGCTTTGGTAACTGTCCCAGTTGGGTTCATGTTTGGCGTCTATTTTGATTTGGAAGAGTTCATTGACCACGACGTTAGCCAATGTACGGTTGGCAATCCCTGGTGATTCCAGCAAAATGTCTATTTTTTCCTTGTTATTACGGATTAGGTTAAAGGCTTTTGAATTGGTAAACTTGGCGGCAGCTAATAGAATATGGACATTTTCTTTTTTAAAAAGCTCGTCAGTACCCAAAGAATTTGCTAATGTGTTTTCGGCTTTACGAGCGGTGTTCTCGTCATAGGCTACATTGGCCGCTTTTAACATTTGTTTGGCTGTATAAATATCCTGTGGCCTCTTATCAAACTTTTTTAATAGCGTATAATACTGTGTTTCGGGATATAGTCCATCCGTAACATGTTGGACGAATTCGGGAGCGTCACTTGCACCAACGATACGGTGTACAGCTTCTCCGTCTGGACTGAAGATCAGAAAAGTTGGAAATGACTGGATATTGTATTCATTGGAAATGGTGCGGGCATCAGCATACCATTTTTTTGTCGCATCATTATCAGCTTCCGTAGAATCCATTTGAACTTTGACACTGATAAAATTTTGATTGATGGGCTGGCCCACCTGCTCCAGTGGGAAAATCTCATTGCTCATGTATTGACACGGGCCACACCAGGTTGCAAAAAATTCCACGAAGATAAACTTATTTTCTGCCTTCGCTCTTTCTTTGACCTGTTTCCAACTTAATCCTTCTACAAATTTCACCCCTTTGGTCTGGGACTGTGCTAAATTCCCAAATAAAATCGTAAGACATAATGCGATTATACTTCTCATACTCACTGAACAACTAGATTTATAATTATGTTTAAGTTATCAAATTAATCTGAAAACAAAAACACCTCTGAACTATTAATTTCAGAGGTGTTTTAAACGATGGGTATGTCGCTTATTTAATATTTATCTTAGATTTTAAATCTTTTGTCAAACCATCTTTATGTAACAGCAAAGACGTTGTTTTATAACGGACAAATTCTTTGGAAGCATATAGATATCCTTTGTAATCATTGGATGTCCCCCAAGAATTTTTAACAATATAATATTCTTTGCCGTTTTGATCTTTTACCAGACCTACAATATGCATGCCGTGATCGTCTGTTGTTTGCCAATTGTCAAAAGCTTTTTGTCTTTCTTCTGGTGTAATCTTCATTTCTGGTTTAGGACCAACGAACATGCTTGCCTTTTCTTGCTCGCTCATTTGCTCAAACGGTTTTTCTGGAACATAAGCGACCCCATTTTTCCAGGAGAATCCTTTTTCCGACACGTCAGTTGCCCAAGCAACTGTATAGCCTTTTTGTAATGCATTATCAATGATATCCGTTAAATCATTCATTTTAACGTTGTAAAAACGGTCAAATGACCAGTTGTCTGGAATTAACAGAACAAATTGGCTGTAATATGGATGATCAGTAACTGAGGCTATACCAACATAATCATCCGGGTTGATACCAATTACCTGATCAGCAAACGTGCGTGGTGTATACGATTTACCATTGTAATCAAATTTTTCTGGCACTTCTCCCAAATAAGAATCCATTGCTGCCGTATAAGCTTTTTCCCAGTTTGGTGTCAGCGCTTTTCCTTTTACAATTGAACCTAACATCGCATCCAACATGGAGGTCATTTCTCCAAAGTTATTGCGTGTGCTACCATAGTGAAGGCCTGTATACACCGATTGAGGCATTGTCCCGTATTTACGGAATGAATTCAGTACGTCGTGAAATTGTCCGCCTTCACCCAATGATAATCCGCCATGAAGACGCACATAAGTCCGTGCTTTATCTAAGTATGTATTACGTGCGGTATAGATCTGAGAGATCTCCACAGGCTGCTTACCCATACGGATCATCTCGGATTCTAAAAAAGAGTTTCCTGAATAAGACCAACATGTACCTGAAGAACCTTGATCTTTGATCGAAGTGTTCCCTAAATTGATAACTTCTGTAAACGTAAATCCGGATTTGCTGTTGTCATTTTGATTTGCTTTTAACGCATTGATCAAATTGTCCTGGGCTTGTACTTGGAATGAAGCTGCAAAAAGAGACGCAGCTAGTACAATCGTTTTATTCCAATTCATTTGTTAGTATTTTGTTAATTTAAAGTGGTGCTAAATTAAATAAATTAAATTTAGTACGGTAAAATCGTCTGTAAAATAATTGTTCCTAAAAAGGGTACGATTTATACATCTATATCAGCTGGATGCATGAGGAGAGCTGCGCTAAAATATTGATAAACAAAAGGGTCGTACGACCCTTTTGTTTATAGGATTACTCGGCAAGTTCCTTATGTTTTGGAAAGAGCAGCGAAGCAATAATACTTAAGGCAAGTATACTGATAATCACAATCAAAGAGTGGGTTGTTGTAAATCCAACCTCTGCCAACCAATGATGCAATAACATCTTTAAACCAATAAAGACCAATAGAAATGCCAAACCGACCTTTAGATATTGGAACTTATGGATAATATTCACCAGTAAGAAGAACATAGAACGTAATCCCAGGATGGCAAAAATATTCGAGAAGAATACCACGTACGGATCTTTGGTCACTGAGAAAATAGCAGGAATAGAATCCACTGCGAAAATAAGATCGGTGAATTCAATCACTAATAAAACCAAAAATAAGGGTGTCATGTATTTTACCCCATTCTCGATATGGAAAAAATGACCACCATCCAATTTTGGTGTCACTTTAAAATATTTAGAGGCAAATTTGACAACAGGGTGGTTTTGCGGATCGACTTCTTCCTCTTGGTTGCGGTTGATAAACATCTTGACACCTGTGAAGACCAGGAATGCACCAAAAACATATAAGATCCAGCCGAATTTGGCGATCAATGTTGCACCTAGGAAGATAAACAAAAACCGCATAATAATGGCTCCTAGAATCCCCCATACCAAGACTTTATGGTAATACCGTTCGGGAATCCCAAATGAGGTGAAAAGCAATACCATCACGAAAATATTATCCACCGAGAGCGCATATTCAACAACATATCCCGTTAAATATTCCAAGCCCAGGTTTTTATTATAGATGTCTAAACTTGCTGCAAGATCGCCGGGAATAATTTTGATCTCGTGGTGATGCTTAGTGATGACCTCTTGTAGATGATTTAAATCATGGATATTATGCAATTCAAACCCATAGTGGCGTAGTAGCCAATAGAAGCCTAACGAGAACAGTACCCATACTGCGCTCATAATTGCTGCCGTCTTTAAGCTAACAGGCTTATCGCCCTTGGAAAATAGTCCAAGGTCAATGGCTAGCATCAGTGCAATGAAGATTAAGAAACCTCCAAAAAACATTAATTCGTGACTCATTATTTTTTTCTTTCTGTTGTATATTTTACCAATTGCAATAATCCTTGTTTGTATTCATTATCTGGAAAATCCTCCAGGATGCGAAAGGCATCTTGCTGATATTCCAGCATTTTATCTGTTGCATATTCAAGTCCGCCACTGCTGCGTACAAAATCGATTACTTCAGCAACCTTTTTTGGATCATCGTTATGGTTTCGAACCAGATTGATAACCCGCCGTTTTTCGCTGGAGCTTGTCTGATTTAAGGCATGAATCAAGGGCAGAGTCATTTTTTTCTCTTTGATATCATTGCCTAACGGCTTGCCCACATCATCTAATCCAAAATCGAATAAGTCATCTTTAATCTGAAAAGCAATACCAATTTTCTCACCAAATTGGTGTAGTTTCTCCACCGTCTCTTGATCAGCATTGGATGAAGCAGATCCACAGGCACAGCAAGAAGCAATCAATGAAGCTGTTTTCTTACGTATAACTTCAAAGTAGATGGACTCTTCAATATCCAGTTTGCGTGCTTTTTCAATTTGAAGCAATTCCCCTTCACTCATTTGATCGACTGCTTCCGAAACAATTTTTAGCAGGTGATAATCTTGATGTTTTACAGAAAGCAGCAAACCTCTTGAAAGTAAAAAATCACCAACCAGCACCGCAATCTTGTTTTTCCAGAGGGCATTGATGGAAAAGAAACCCCTTCGTTCGTAAGAGTTATCAACTACATCATCATGAACCAAGGAAGCAGTGTGCAATAATTCCACCAGGGCAGCACCCCGGTAAGTCGACTCATTAATCCCATTGCAGATGCCCGCTGAGAAAAAGACAAACATGGGGCGCATTTGTTTGCCTTTGCGTTTGATCAGGTATTGTGTAATACGATCCATCAAGGGAACGGAGCTTTTCATCGACGCTTTGAATTTCTTTTCAAAAGCTTCAAGTTCGTGGGTAATAGGGCGTTGGATCTCTTTTAATTTTGACATGAATTGGAATGAAATACCAAAAAGTTAAAGCTTAAAGATAGTAATTTTGTTACAACTCATCGACTGCTTGTTCAAGATTTTTGTACCATTCTTCACCATATGTACGGATCAGGGGATCCTTCAAAAATTTATATACCGGCACTTGGAGTTCTTTGCCAAAGCTACATGCATCCTTACAGATATGCCAACGGTCGTAATGAAGCACGTCGAATTCTGGATAATGCGTTGTACGGATAGGATAGAGGTGGCAGGAAACAGGTTTCCGCCAGTGTATTTCCCCAAGCTCATAAGCCTTCTCGATTGCACATTTGGTGATCCCATTTTCCCAAGTTACGTACGCACATTCTTTGTTGCCATCAACGCATGTTGTGGTTAGATCACCATCTACATCGACGACGTATTTACCTTGTTCCTCGATGGCCTCGATTCCCTTCTCTGTCATATAGGGTTTTACCTTTGGATATATCTCCTCCAGAATTGCCTTTTCGCTTTCTAGTAAAGGTGCACCCGAGTCCCCCTCGATACAACAGATCCCCTTACATTTTGATAGATTGCACACAAAGTCATTATTGATCAGATCTTCGTGTACCAATACATTTCCTACTTCAATCATTCTATTTATTTTGAGTAGCTTGCTTTTTGGCCCAATTTATATTTTAGTCCGCTTGCTTCCAGAAGCTCCAAAGTGACAGAGCCAATTAATATATCGACATTGGCCTTCACTGGAATGCGGTTACCATCGTTGGTTACCCAAAGGTAAAGCTTGCTATTTTTTTTAAAGATACGCCCCGGTTTAATTTCGGGACTGAATTTAAGGCATTCCAACGTGCCCAATTCTGTTTTTATTTTTTCGATTCCAATATATTGAATGCCCAGGGTAGCTATTTCATCATTCAAGAAATAGGTCAGTTTAAAGGATTCCCCGGGCTTTACCGAGCTTAAATCCAAATTGCGGGCAAAATAATAGGAAGATAGCAAATCAAACGTCTGATCCACCTTGGAAGTAAATGTTCCCTTGTTACCGACCACCGTATGAGTTTGCTGATTGAAACGCACTTTGTCGTTCCTTCTGTAGCCACCTTCACGGATGTTTTCCGTATAATAGTAAGGCAAGAATGTCTTACTATTGATATATGAATTATATTCGTTTCTTACGGTATATATGGCAAATGCTCCAGCTGTTTTACCTGCAGCATACAGATGAAAAGAGGGATTCCCAAATCCGTCTTTCGTATCACCAACAGTCAACGTTCCCGTTGCTGCGGAAATTATGCCATGTTTCATGTACGTAAGTTTACGAAAATTGTTTGAAAAGAAATGTTAATTTCATCAGAATAAATTGTCTTTTTAAAGTGATGAAATCATCACGCACAGGCTGTTTACGCTTGTTTGTCAGTAGCTTTTGGCGCCTGAGGGCTTCTTTTAAAAACCGGAACTGTAGAACAGGGTTCCCCGTACATTATACTCTTCGCTACTTTGCTGAGTCTTACCGTAAACTGGACAAATGTCGATTCTGGTATAAACGTGTCGCCACAGCCCTTAACTACGACTCTTTGATCCCGAAATTGTTCCATATCGATTTGCTCAATAGCAGCTGCATATTGTATGCGTAATAACTCATCTAAATCGCCGAAGATAACATTTGCAGCATATGGCTCCAGCTTATTGGCCAATAGCATATAGGCCCAGGTAGGTACAATAGCATCCGCCGTACAGTTGATGGCAACATGCTTATCGGTATATTGTGACCAGTCATGTGTTTTGATGAACTCGCGGAAATCTTTTTCCCGTAACATCAGACCATGGAACAGATTATCCTTGATATCATACAGGACATTATCCGTGTTCGGGTGATAATCCGCCAGATCAACAGTTATTAATCCACTTTGCGCAACTTTATTGACAATATTTGTTTGAATTTCCATAGCTATTCTATCAAAAAAAAGCCGGACGATAATTCGTCCGGCTACAAATTTACTTAAAAATCTTCTAAAAGAATTTCACTCTATTGTCAATGATTTCAGCT
>JAQZAZ010000106.1 GCA_029239355.1 Sphingobacterium sp. | reverse complement strand
TTTAAGTATTCCTTTGTAAAAACCTTTTCCATCAATTCAACTTGATAGATCCCGTTCCTCACACCGATAATTTTGGGATCACTTGATAATTTTAGTTTATAATACATTAGTTGTTATTTAAAAGAAATCATTTATTTTTTCTCTAGGTTAGAACACATTTGGTACCTGGCCAGAACAAAGTTGATCAAGTACTTATACTAACATAGGCCAAAGTATTAAAAAATGGTACTCGTTGTTTTTTTTGATATTCAATGCTAAACTTATTCACTTCGTTACTATCAGGATTCGCTGTCATTTTGAATTGATCATATCTCTCGTACCATTTTGTTCGTGCTAGCTCTGCTGGTTTTAATACCCGTTTAAGTTCATGGAAATCATTATTGATCTGCGATCCATCGATACGGGACTCATTAAAATTTCCATCCACATGAATTTTAATATTGGCGGGCTCAATCATAAAATCGAACTGATTTCCATCATCTGGATCCGCTGTACCTGTATTTTTTAGCTGAATAGAAGCATGTGTTCCATACACTGGAAAACCTTTAAAATAGAATGCACCATTTTTAATAAGTGATGAATCCTGTTTAAAAGCTTCCGTACTTTCATAGTTGAGATAAATATATTTATAGGCCGTTTTCTTGGCCAGCTTTCCTTCAATAGTAAAATAATTTTGTTGTCCATACGACAATTGTCCACCTAATAGCAAGGCTAGAGCGAGAAATGCTAATTTCAAAAATTTATATGTTCAGGGATATAGTTTAACTTAGATTTCGGATTAAATTCCAAAAGCGAAAATAGAAAAAATTTTTAATGTTTTTTTTAGCATAATATATTTCTAGAAAACAATTAAAAATCACTTTTAGACCTCCGCATTTCAACAGAGACGAAAAGAAAAGTCCTACCAAAAACAACTTGCATTAAACCCTAGATTCAAGCTTATAGCCTTTGCCACGAACCACCACAATATTGATATCGGGAACTGTTTCCAATTTCTTCCTTAGTTTCGAAATAAACATATCTAAGCTGCGTCCCACAATCACACCCTCATCTTCCCATATCTCTTTTTGCAACCGGCTCCTCGTTATTGTCTCATTAGGGGATAGAGCAAAAATATACATTAGCCTTGCTTCGGTCCGAGTCAGATCGATGCCTTCATTATTTATCCTCAATTGCTTTTCATGGGGATCAAATTGGACCGAACCGAAATTTAATACCGCTGTAGGCTGATCGTATTTGGGTGTTTTTTGTAGTGCACCTGGTCTAAGAACTACAAAACAGATAAAAGCCAACGCTGACAGACTTCCTAATATATACATTTCCTTCGCTTCATGTTCTATTGGTCTGAATTTGATGTCAATGATAAAACACCCACTAGGTTGCTCTCTTCCTAAACAGGGTACAAGGTCATCTTCTTTATCCCCAGCGATAGCAAATCCATAAGCTACAGCATTCGTTGCACAGTTAAGAACGTTGACAATATAATGGCGTGTAAAAGGATCTTCGGACAACAGGTCTTTTGCCGTATTTAAGAGTGAATCAGGCTGAAAGGTAATATGCTGTTCAAATCTAATCCGATATTGATCTGTAGTAATCCGCTCTATAGGAAGTACCCTTGATGTACTATCTCCCGACTGTAAGAGCAGCTGGTGTCCAAGTTTACGGAGTAGAATTTCTGTTTTGGCTTCATCAAAGCTACTCCTCCCCTCCTTACTGAATGCCAGACCGATCAATGCGATAGATAGGAATAGGAATGTTAGTCCAATAATGTATCTACGTTTTCTATCTTGAAGATTTTTGAAATCAAATCGCATAAGCGGACATTATTTACAAAGTTTACAATTTAATTTACAATCCTGAACTGTCAACTATAAAGATATCAAAGTATTTTCGCTCAAACAACTTTGATAGCATATGAACAATGCAATGAACATTTCCATTTTACTGCTGCTCTCTTTTTTAATCAATTCCTGCAGTGATAATAACCACAAACAACAGCGGTTAAACAATCCAAAAGTTTTATCCGATCATACTAGCGCTGCACATGGCCCCAGTGGAATCGTTCGTACGGTAAAGAAAGACCGGAAGGGTAATATTTGGATTGCTTCATGGAAAGGCATTTTTCGATACGATGGAAAATCGTTTACCAATATAACAGCTGAAGTCAGTACTTCCCGTTTTTTCTCTTTATTGGAAGATAAAAAAGGAAACTTTTGGTTGTCCTCCATCGGTTCAGGCGTGTATTATTACGATGGAAAATCCTTTCGCAATTTCACGAAAAAAGACGGTCTTGCTGGTAATCAGGTCACTGAAATCTATGCGGATAAGGCCGGTAATATTTGGTTCTGTACAGAAGCTGGGTTGAGTCGCTATAATGGGCAATCTTTTAAAAATTTTACAACAAAAGACGGACTATCCAGCAACAGCGTCAACTGGATTATGGAGGACAAAACAGGAAAGCTATGGTTTGGGACAGGTGATTATGCCTGTGTCTATGATGGCAAAAAATATACGATCCTCAAGCATGAAGGTAAACCTTTCAAAAATGTCCGCTCTATAATAGCGGATAAAAATGGGAATATCTGGCTTGGAGGAAATGACGGACTATGGCGCTATGACGGTACTATATTTAGAAATTATACAAGTCAGTTTGTTGGCTATATCTACGAAGATAAAAATGGGAATATCTGGACTAGTTCGGATAGCGTTGTCAATAGGGATTTCAAACATGTCTCACAACCGCCCGCCCAAACAAAAAGCTGGATTCTCTCCCGTTACAATTCAAAATCGTTATCGGATCCCTCTACGCCTCCTGAGATAATCAGATCGGGTGAAGCTCTGATTTTTGGAATCACGGAAGCTAATGATGGAAGTATATGGTTTGGTACTTTAAATGGAGTGCATCGTTATAATGGAAACTGGTTTACGGACTTTAAAACGAAATAATGGGCAGAAAGGCAATAAGTTCCTATCATTTCGCTACTAGAGTAGCTACAAAAGACTAGTAACATAATCAAAAAAATTACTGCTTTAATATTTAATAATTTACTTAAATGAATGGAAATACGATGCAACCTTTGTGGAATCTTAAATTAGTAGCAGCTTCCAAAGACTTCCCTAGTCGTAGTCTAGTTTTGATTTAATCATCCATTAGATACTGAACGACAAATAATAACTTAATACATGAATTTGGTGAATTGAATTATGGAAAAGAAAACATTTTGGCATCATCTTTTAAATCATTCGCTCTATTTTATGAAAGTATTTCTCCTAGTCCCAATTTTATTTCTTATTGTAGCTTGTCAAAACACTGCTAAAAAAACACCTAAGGCAAAAACGCCGGAAAAAACTTTTAATTATTCCGCTTTTGAAAAAGACTATGCAGAAATACTGGAAGCGATACTCACCCATGAAACTTATATCAGTCGATTGATCATAACAGAAAAATCTGAGACTTATATTGAAAACAGATTTACCAAAGATATGATACATACGGCTTACAATGAGGATTATCCCCCAGGAGATGCTATTGGAATCAGGGAATTGTTTGACAATCTTAATTATAGTAAGCAGGATTCCATCGGTTTTCTCAATCAGACAAGAGCCAGGGATACGGTTCATATTCCCCAAGCAATCGTTCATAAGTATATGGTTAAAGACAGCAATAGATTGACTATGGAAGAACGTTTTTTAACAAAGTTGATCTTTCACTTACCTATTCTGACACATGATGGTCAAAAAGCCTTTGTATCCGTGGATCATATCTGCGGTGGATTGTGTGGCCAGGGCTGGTATTTTATTCTTGAAAAAATAAAGGGCAAATGGAAGGTTGTAAAATATGAGGGTACTTGGATAGCTTAATATCAATAGCAACATGAAGTAGTCGCCAACACGGCTTGAATAGATTATCGGATTATTAAATGAAAAGAGTATTTTCAATTGTGTATTAAAAAATTAAAAAAATAATACTAAATGCTATTTTTACAGCATATTCGTATTTTGTAACCAACTGTTAATAGTAATATGATGGCAGACGACGAACTTGAAAATGTAGATCCAGACGATATTAGCGATTTACTTGTTAAAGTTGAAAAATCATTTGACATGGAGTTTGGGAGCACCGAACTGATGCACATTTTCACTTTTGGTGAATTGTGTGATCACATCGCCAATAAAATCCAACTGGAGCATTCCAACGACTGCACAAGCCAGCAGGCTTTTTATAAGCTTCGTGATGCAATGGCATCGATACTTCAAATAGACTACAAAACAATCACGACCAGCTCTGCTCTCCCAGCCCTTCTGCCAAAACAAAGCAGACATTCTCTGGTAAAAAAATTGGAAGTGCAATTGGGTTTTAAACTTCATATCCTACGACCGCCCTATTGGGCATCCGTGACACTTGCGATTTTACTAGTTACATCTTGCGCTGCACTATTCTTTAATTGGCAGATCGGACTTGCAGGACTTGCTTTTTCAAATGCCGGACTTTGGTTTGCAAAAAAATTCGGCAACATACTTAACCTGCAAACAGTTGGACAATTAGCAAAAAAAATGACAAGTGAAAGTTATTTCAAATCTAGACGCAACCCGGGCACTTTTAATAAAAGCGAAATTGAAAAAATACTGGTTGATTTATTCAGTAATGATTTAGGGATAGACAAAAGTAAACTAACAAGGGAGGCAAAACTCAGCTAGATTCCTATGCAGGGTACAATTTTCAACGCAATTTTGAATATGGAAATAAAAGATATGGGAAATAAGCTGAGCCTGACAAGCCGTTGATAGTTTGAGCTATTGTTTAACCTAGCGATCCTCGTTGTAATCGGCAGGTTATTTTATGCACCCTATGAACCAAAATTGCAAGAAACCAATCTCGTGTATATATTTCCCTGTATTGGAGTTATAAGTAGTTATCTCTATCTAGCAGTCTGGTTTGGCTGGAAAAGAGCATTTAGGATATTACTATACATTGGTATATATATATTGTTAACATGCTATTTTGTACTGAGGGGATCCTTACCAAAATGGTTGGAATATACTTTGACAATTTCAATCCTCATATTGCTTGGATATGGTGTTTACCGTATCATTAAATACCTAATTAGCTTGGTTAAAAATATAAGAACGCGGTTTAATACCAATAAGATACGTAATAGAGATAAAACTGAAAATCGTTGAGCCAGACCGCAAATCAGCATAAATGTTTAAAATGTTCGCTCCGTTAAAGTCTTAAATCCTATCATCGGCTTCAAAAAGAATTAACAAAAGGAGGTCTAATCGATAAATTATCTCAACATCGTTCCTTCTGGTCGTCTTATTGATTGTTATAAAGTTACCACGGGTAGTTTCATTTTCTTTACTGCGTGAAAATCAATAATGAAAGTTGACTTTCTTGCTCTTTCCGCTCTGTGGCCAGTCAGCTATAAATTAAAATCTACGGCTTTATTTCTTTGTATATCGGCTGAAATTCGCGATGCCATTTCTCCAATTTATTATTCTTAAACCTAAACAAATAGTATTCCTCATCAAAAGGAACATTCCTGTAGGAAATAACCTCTATAGTATCCATAGCGTTTGCTTCCTTTTGCGCAATTGAATAGGATGATCCAAGAATATTAACAACTTGCAATTTGGACATCCCCAATTCAAGCTGCTCCATTTTCGACTGTCTCATTGTGGCAATGCGTGCACCAGAACAAGAAGATAACACCACAGTTAAAAGACCTAAGATGGCTATTAAATTATTCTTCACATGTCTAATTTAAGAAATAATTTCATTAGGTTGATCTATTTATTTCAGAGATAACAGGATGTGATTTAATTTGTCAAACTTAATCCTCTACAAAGTAGATTTCATAAAAATCCAAAACATTCTGTGTACGATTCTGCTTATAGATAATATGGAAAATAACGACAGCAAAAAGCCTTATTCTTTTGAACTGGCATCGAGCTTATTAGCTTTGACTCTCATCCTCGCTCTTATGTATGTCACACAGGGCGTATTGCTTCCTGTAATATTCTCTATACTAATAGCAATATCGCTATATCCACTTGCTCGATTATTTGAGAAAATAAGGCTGGGGAAGGCTCTCTCGGCAATTTTAGCAGTTATTGTGTCCATAGCCTTAATTTCCGGATTAAGCTGGTTTATAGTCTATGAAAGTATCCTCATAGGTAAAGATGCCTCAGCTATTACTGAAAAGGTAATCTCCGTGCTGGAAAGTGGGCAGAAATGGCTGGAGACGACCTTTGGCATCGAACGTACGGAAATCATGGAGAAACTCCGTGAACAGACCAATAAAACAATGGAGAATGCTGGAAGTATGTTGTCAAGCACTTTTGGGTCTATTGGCAATATATTGGCGAGTGCGATTCTGGTACCCTTGCTGACTTTTTTCTTATTGTATTACCGTGACTTCTTTCGTGAATTCTTCTTTAAGGCTTTTCGATCCTCACCACAACATAAAGTAAACGAAGTATTAAACAAAATCTACAATGTCGTACAAAGTTACCTCGTTGGTCTGATCACAGTAATGGGTATCGTCGCAGTCCTAAATACTGTAGGCCTAATGGTATTGGGAATCGACTATGCTTGGTTCTTCGGTTCGTTGGCATCCTTATTAATGCTACTACCGTATATCGGAATTGCTATCGGATCTATTTTACCCGCACTTTTCGCCCTGGCAGTAAAAGATAGTGCCTGGTATGCGGTAGGTGTGGTAGCATGGTTTCAGGTGGTACAGTTCTTAGAAGGTAATATTATCACCCCCAATATTGTGGGCAGCAAGGTCAGTATCAATCCTTTAATGGCAATTATTGGTATTCTTTTAAGTGGTATGCTTTTCGGATTAGCAGGATTAATCATCGCTTTACCTTTGATAGCGACACTGAAGGTAATATTTGATGCAAACCCAAACATGGAAGCCATAGGTTTTCTGATCGGCGAACCTGAGAAAGAACACCTCAAGCGTAATTCTACGCAGGAACTGCTAATGAAATGGGGAATTGTAAAAATGCCAAAGAATGCCAAAAATATAAAAATGGATATAGACGTACATATCGAAGATAAAGCTGAAGTGATACCAAATACAGAAATAAAATATACCGAAATCAACGAGTCTGAAGAGCTCCCTTATAAAGATCAAGCCAAAGACAATGGCTAGAATGCTCATAATGATTTGACCTATAAAGCAAATCGTCGACTTTTATTGAAGTTAATAAAATAAAAAAATTATCAATTATGGAATGGATTACTGACCCACAAATTTGGATATCATTTTTTACTTTAACTGTACTGGAAATTGTTCTGGGCATTGACAACATCGTATTTATTTCGATACAAAGTAGTAAGCTTCCTATCGAACAACAGAAAAAAGCTCGGCAGCTTGGACTTGCTCTAGCCTTAGTGATGCGCGTTGCGCTCCTATTTTCAATTAAATGGGTCATGGGCTTAACCGCTACAGTCGTTGATATTGCAGGCTGGTTTAATACGAATAATCCGGCAATAATCAGATACCTTTCGCTCTCGGGCCGGGATCTCATATTGTTTTTTGGAGGGATGTTCCTTATTTATAAATCCACGACCGAAATCCACCATCGTGTTGAAGGACATATTGAAACAGGCGCAACAAACCTTAAAAAGGTAACCTTCTCCAACATCATTATCCAAATACTCATCCTTGATCTAGTTTTTTCGCTTGATTCGGTGATCACTGCAGTAGGAATGGTTGACCGAATAGGTGTTATGATCGCCGCGGTAATCGTAGCGGTAGCAATTATGATGTTCTCGGCAGAACCTATTAGCAGATTTGTAAATAACCATCCATCGGTTAAAATGCTGGCTTTAGCATTTCTACTGCTTATTGGTGTTTCTCTGACAGCAGAGGCATTCGACCAGCATATTCCAAAAGGTTACATCTATTTTGCTATGGCATTTTCTGTACTTGTTGAATTTTTAAACATACGGTCTGAAAATAAAGCGCTCAAAAAAACATCGGATTCAAACCATAATAATCTGTAAGCCATATTTATAGATTGTAATCAACAGGAAAGATACGTATTTACGATCTAAATTGGATTGCAAAGAAATGAACAATATACTTGTTCATGAAGCTGATCTTAAATTTTGACTATTTCATTTTTTAACATCACCTTTATTTCCGTCCCCTTATCTGGTTCACTATGTATTTCGATCTTTCCTCCCGCTTGTGTCACAATTGTGTTGACAAGATAAAGCCCCACTCCTGATCCCTCTACAGACTTGCTGATCCGTTTAAACTTTTCAAAAATTGTCTTTTGATTTTCAGCAGTCATACCGATTCCATTATCTCTGACCGAAATGACTACATAGTCACTTTCTTCATAAGAACTTACCAATATCGCTGCCGAGCGTGATACCGGTGTGTATTTAATCGCGTTATTGATTAAATTATATAATACACTGCGCAATTTACGTCGTACAAAAGTAATTTCGGAAACTTTTAAATTTTGCTTTATCTGGATATCAGATTCTATAATCTGTGGTGCCAAACTCAAACGTACATCTTCGATAATATTTGGTAGATCGATCAATTCAGCAGCAGCATGATATCTCTGCTCCCCCCAACGCCTCTCCGTAAGATCAAATATGACCTTTTTAATTTCTATCAAGCTGTTTTCATGATTCTGTAAAAGCGTACGGAATTTGTCTGAATTTTTATCTTCAAAATTTTTGATCAATTCCAATGTAAGATTGATCACGACTATGGGATTTTTAATATCATGCGCAATTGTATCGAGCAATAGTTCATGTTCCAATACAAGTTTTTCCTGTTCTTTAAGATCCTTCACACGGGGGGTGATATCGACAAAAGTTATGATAACACCATTCGTTTTGTTTTCGTTACGGACATGGTAAGGAAGGATATTCATTTGAAACCATTTTAAATCCGTAGTCTGGATTTCTTTCTCCAGGATTTTCCCGGTAGCGATCACCGAATTTATATTATGAATTAAGGTCGGAAACCTAAAGTTCTCTTTGATATCCTCAATAGCCATGCCCATGAATTCTGGTTTAAGGTCAAATTGTTTCATAGCAGGCGGAGTAAACTTTCGCAATATCAAATCCGCATCCACAAATAACTGCGGAATAATTGTATTGTTAAAATAATTTTCTAGGTCCTCATTGAGCTGAATCAGTTCAATAATCTGTTCTTCCTTTTTCATACTAGCATCAAATCTTCCTTGCATCATAACAAAATAAAAAGCTACTTTGTTTTTTGCAAATAATATAGTTTATTGTACGGCATTCGTCAGCCTGTTCTTAACGATTAATAACAAAAATATTCAAAATAACACTAAATAACATATTGCTCGTTAAATAATGAATACCTTTAACAAATTGACAGTAAAACCGTTTTAAAACAATGATGACATCCGAAGAGAAATTGGCGCAATTAAATCAAGAGAATATTCTGCTCAGGCAAAGGGTATCCGAGCTTTCCGATTTTATTGAAAATGCATCTATGCCTCTTCATTGGGTGAATGGGAATGGTATTATTACCTGGGCGAACAAAGCCGAACTCGATCTGCTCGGGTACAAAAAAGAGGAATATATCGGTGCTCAAATACAGGATTTTCATCAGGATCAAGATACAATAGCTGCAATACTTCAGTTGCTGGCCAGTAATGAGAAGGTAAACGACCATCCGGCAACACTCAAATGTAAGGATGGATCAGTAAAACATGTCATCATAAACTCCAGTGCTTTAATGAAAGATGGCGAATTTATCCATTCGATGTGCTTTACAAAAGACATCACCGAATCTCTTATCGCCGAAGAGAGAAGAAACAAACTGACAGCTTTGCTGACAGAAAAGGAAGAACGTTTGCGTCTGGCATTGGCCGCGACAGGTTTGGGTACCTTGGATTGGAACTCTGAATCTGGAAATGTACATTTCTCCGAACAATCCAAACAGATCTTGGATATAGAAGCTGATTTGAAATATGTGGATGACATGTTAGCACTGATTCATCCAGAAGATAGGGAATATGTCTTCCAACAAGTAAAGCAATTGAGCGATAGTAACTCGGATGGACATTTTGAGTTTACTTGCAGGATTGTTAAAAATAGTACCGATTCAATTGCGTGGATCATGGTGCAGGGAGCTGCCTATTTTAGTGATGCCAGAAGATCCCGACGCATAATAGGAGCGATAATGGATATCACGGATCAAAAAAGCGCTGTAGCAGAAAGAGCTAAACTAGCGGCCATCGTAGACTCTTCTTACGATGCTATCATCGGTAAAACCCTCGAAGGTATTGTTACAAGCTGGAATGATGCTGCTGAGAATTTATTCGGATATACTTCGGATGAAATGATCGGTGAATCAATTTTAAAATTAATTCCACAGGATAGGCAAAGTGAAGAGGATTATATCTTGGGCCGAATGCGGCAGGGCCACTCCATTAAACACTTTGAAACAATCCGTCGGACTAAGAATGGAAAATTAATCGATCTGTCCCTTACGATCTCTCCGATAAAAAATGATGCAGGAGAAATTATCGGTGTATCAAAAATAGCAAGGAACATCACAGAGAAAAAACAGGAAGAAAGAAGAAAAAATGCCTTTATTTCGATGGCTAGCCACGAATTGAAAACGCCACTAACCACTTTATTACTGAGCGCTCAGATCATGCAACAACGTACAGCGATGTTCAATCAGTCCAGTGCATTGATCGGATCGAAGATCGAAATGCAAGTAAAGAAAATGATGGCTATGATACAAGATTTTCTAAGCGTGGCGGAAGTAGAAGGCGGAAAATTGCAACTTCAAAAATCTTCTTTCACGCTATTTGCACTCATGGAAGAATGTAAAAGCGAACTTTCCTTATTATCTCCGCACCATAAAATTGAGCTGCTGTGCGATCCAGCCATAGCGATCTTTGCCGACCGGAACAAAATGGGACAGGTATTGACGAACTTGTTGAGTAACGCTATAAAATATTCACCTTCGAGCAAAAATATCCTGATAGGGTGTGATATAATAGCAGATAAACTAAAGATATATGTACAAGATGAAGGAATTGGAATAGATAAAAGTGATCAAAAGAACTTATTCAAACCTTTTTATCGGGTAGATAATCTAAATTCCTCAAATATCTCAGGATTTGGGATTGGTCTATACATCGTAGCAGAGATACTTCGGTGTCACGGCACAGAGATCGAATTGGATAGCTTAAAAGGTAAAGGGTCTACTTTTTATTTTGAATTCCCATTAGATCATAATCTGCCTGAAGCCAATACATCATTTACAATTGACAATAGCTCATTCATTTCAAAAGGCTTAGGTAGAAAATAGTCTGCACCTGCTTTGATGGCGATTTTCTTGCCTTCGTAAGAAGCAGAAATGCAAAGTATATACATGTTGTCAAATTCCGAATGCGTTCGAATCTGCTTAATAAGATCCTCTCCACTAAGCTCAGGCATCCATAAATCACAAATAAATAAATCGGGATTTTCTTCCGAAAGGCGTCCCAAAGCTTCTGAACTTTTGCTTTCGCTTACTATCATCGCGTCGGTCATACTTAATACCATTTCTAAGGTCTCCAGAATGGGAATATTATCATCACATAAAAAAATCTTTTTACTCATTATCTTTATCCTATAGTATGAATCTACTTAACATATATCATTTCCATCTAGTATTGCTATTAAGAAGCGTTTCAATTGGGATTTAGTTCAAATTATTTAAATTCTAAAAAAAAACATCAATTGTCAGCATTGGTTTTCTAAGGATGGTTCATATTGGATGTCATTTATTCTATTGTGAGACCTGTAAAAATCTCAATAACCCTATAACGAAAAATAAATTTCAATTCAAAAAACCTTTTAGATATAGAGTTTGGGCTTGTGGGATATGCGGTTCTGAGAAGCTGAAATACAATAACAACCATGATGTTAAGAGGATAATAATAGAAAAATTATAAAAGAATCAGGATTGAATAAATATGCTGCTGGGAATATCGTTATCGAAGTGTACAAATAACCTCACAAAACAGCGAAACATTGACATGATACAAATTCGAACAGTGATCTTATCAGTATGTGACTTAAAAGTGCTATTTTCACTCAATCTTTAAAATATTTACACATAACCTATCAGAATGATCAAAAAACTTTTTGCCTTCTTATTACCTATAAGTTTAGTCGGGCTACTGCAGGCGCAGACAAAAATCTATAATGACGAGCAGATTAATACGTTTTTTACGGAGCTAAAACACGCCTCAGATCGTACGTTTAAACTATGGAATAAAAACTTATATGGCCCGACCTTATTAGTTGATCCGGGAACACGGAAGATATATGCAAATGAAGCTGATCTACAAGGTGGCCTCCAACATTCAACGAATATATATGTCGGAATTCTACCACAGGAGGTTAATTTTTCGAATACGGCAATGGGCTGGAACGGTAAAAGATGGGCTATGATTATGTTGCCGCTTCCTGAAAATAGAGATGACCGTATCAATCTACTCGCACATGAATCATTTCATCGCATACAGCCTGAGCTGGGATTTAAATTAAATAATGCTAATAACAACCACCTGGACGAGAAAGATGGACGAATAAGTCTACGTCTTGAATTTGAAGCGTTAAAGAAAGCATTGGCTGCATCAGATAAAAAAGAGATAAAAAAACACCTCAGTAGCGCATTATATTTTAGAAAATATAGGCATCAGCAGTTTGATAAAGCTGCTGAAAATGAAAATTTGCTCGAGCTCAATGAAGGAATTGCTGAATTTACAGGAATAATTGTTAGTGGCCGTGATGATGAATCAACAATATCTTATCTCATAAGTGGTATGGACCGATCCCTACGTAACCGCACTTTTGTAAGATCATTTGCGTATCAAACGATCCCCTCTTATGGCTATCTACTTTTTAAGCAAGATAAAAACTGGAACAAAAAGATCGATAATGTAACCGACTTAATGAGCTATTTCATGAAGCGATTTGCTATTTCGGTCCCTTCGACAACAGAAAAAAATTTTAAACGTCTAGCCATGGAATATAACGGTCAAGTTATATTCGATGAAGAAACTAAAAGGGATTCGGAGAATAAACGCGTTGTCAAAGAGCACAAAGCAAAGTTTGTGGAGTCCCCACATTTTGAGATCGTCTTCGAGGCGATGAATTATTCCTTTGATCCAAGGACCATTATTCCGGTCGAAAACTTTGGCACATATTATCCCACTACGCGAATTACAGATGTATGGGGTATCTTGACCGTTGAAAAAGGTGCTTTAATAAGTCCGGATTGGAAAAAAATTTCGCTCTCCATGCCGACATCCATTGATAATAACTTAGTCAAAGGTGATGGATGGGTGCTGGAGCTTAAGGGTAACTACACAATAGAAGTGGACCAACAAAAAAATAAGTATCTAAGAAAAATAGAAGTAAAATAAGCGCTAATGAAATCCAAAAAATACCTGTCAAAAGCATTTTTTGGATTTTATTTCTTCAGGTGTAGCGCCGCATAGCATCGGGTAAGCAAATAGTTTTGATCTTTATTCGCTTTAATGAAGCATACATCATCCCGTATAAGATAGCGACAACTTTCTATTGGGCGCTACTAATGTTTCTTTTCTTCGTATCATTTATATATTTCAAGTGCATACTTCAAATATTGGCCTGTATCAAGAACATCAAAATTTATTCAAGAAGTTCTCTATCTCATCACTGGCAGGAGAATTATTGTAATTTTCTATTGCTTTATAGGCCTTTTCTAACTCTGTCCTAACCGCTTTTTTAAATCAGGTTTTCCGGAAAAATCCAATTTACCCAAAAAACTTAGATCAAATGGCATTTTGAACTGATTTATCAACTAAAGGCAAATCCTTAACCAGCTATAGTAATAGGATCTGTATCAGGCAGACCGAAACGTAATTCACTTAATCCATTACTTACGGTTGTTCGGAAGTATCAACCAGCCCACGCAGCCAATTATTGAAATCCGCATCTGACGGGATTTCAAATTTCTTGCGTAGCCTGTTTTTTCGAACTTGCACAGCCCTGATCGTAACAAAGGTATACTCCGCTATATTTTTTGTTGAGAAATTGAGAAAAGCCATGGCGCAAAACTCCAGCTCGGTGCTTCTCAGATTTGGGTCAAATGATTTTAGGGCATGTATAAACTGCGGATACAATTCAGTAAACAGGGTCAAAAATTCGGGGTTATTACTTTTGGCCAGATCGATCAGATTATTGAATTTATTTTCCCCGATCTGCTCGGTCAATTCCTTATTGATCA
>JAQZAZ010000105.1 GCA_029239355.1 Sphingobacterium sp. | reverse complement strand
GGAAGAATTAAAAGGTTTGGAACTTGATGGCAAGAAAATCGCTGATGCTTTGATCGAGCAAACTGGTGTAATCGGAGAGAAAATTGACGTTTCTAAATACGAAACAATCTCTGCTGAGAAAGTAATCGCTTATATCCACGGTAACTACCGTTTAGGTGTATTGGTAGGTCTCTCTGCTGATGCAGCTGGTGCTGAAGAAGCTGGTAAAGACGTTGCAATGCAAATCGCAGCGATGAACCCTATCGCAATCGATAAAGATGGTGTTGATCAAAACACGATCGAGCGTGAAATTGCTATCGCAAAAGAGCAAATCATTGCTGAAGGCAAACCTGCGGATATGGCTGAGAAAATCGCTCAAGGTAAATTGAACAAATTCTTCAAAGATACTACATTGTTGAACCAAGAATTTGTAAAAGATTCCTCAAAAAATATCGCTCAATTCTTAGATTCAGTTTCTAAAGGATTAACAGTAACTGCTTTCAAACGCGTACAATTAGGCGCATAAGCATATTTCCCTTCTAGCCATAGATCGGAAAAATAAAACAGGGACTTTTGTAAAAATAGTCCCTGTTTTTTTATTTATATGCGGTCAGCCTTAGTACCTATTGCTTATGTTTACCATAAATGCTTCGACCAATTCGTCACTTTTACTACTACTTTTATTTTCATTAAATTTATGTAACTTAAATCATACAAAAAAGGAAACAAGATATGGGCATGCTAAAAGAAGATTCATTAAAAGGCAAACGTATTTTAATTACAGGTGGTGGCACCGGGTTAGGAAAAGCGATGACGGACTATTTTTTGGAATTAGGTGCCTCTTGCCTGATCAGCAGCCGAAAGGACGATGTGATTCAACATACAGCACAGGAATTATCCGACAAGCATCAAGGGAAATGTTTTGCCATGGCAGGGGATGTACGTAATTATGAAGATGTAGAGCGTGTAGTCGCTTATGGGTATGAACAATTGGGAGGAATAGACATATTAATTAACAACGCTGCGGGTAATTTTATATCTCCCACCGAACGCCTGAGTCATCGTGCTTTTGAGTCCGTTATTGGAATCGTTCTTCAAGGTAGTATTAATTACACATTAGCGTTGGGTAAGCGCTGGATTGAAAATAAAGACCAAAACAAAACGGTATTAAGTATCGTAACTACCTACGCCTGGACAGGTTCAGGATACGTAGTTCCTTCGGCTACCGCTAAGGCCGGTGTATTGGCTATGACAAGATCTCTTGCTGTAGAGTGGGGCAAGAAAGGAATACGTTTAAACGCGATTGCCCCGGGGCCTTTCCAGACCTCAGGCGCAATGGAACGCCTACTCCCAGGTGAATTGGGCGAACTTCTATCGCCCACCAAGCGGATCCCTTTGGGACGTCTAGGTAAATTAGACGAACTTGCAAATCTCGCCGCTTATCTAGTATCCGACTATTCGAGCTACATCAATGGCGATGTAATAACAATAGATGGTGGAGAATGGTTAAAGGGTGCTGGCGAATTTAATGGCCTGGACATTATTCCCGAAGAACAATGGGACAACATTGAGAAAATGACACGAAACGCAAAAAGTACTTAATGAGGTTCCCAATTCATAAATATCCATTGTTTTTCTTAAGAATCGAAAGATACAAACCAAAATGACGATATTTAGTCTTTCGATCAGCTGGATACCAAGGTTACGGCTCGCAAATATTAGACAGCAAATATTTACGAACCGTATACAAATCAAGATGTTCATGACATCATTGTTACTTTTAAATAAAGAGAACCACGGTGCTAATTGATCAATAGTCCATAAATAAAATTTACGCGTGCATATGAATTTATCCTTCCTCCCTGAAAAAATCAAACATAAACAAAAAATTAATCTTCGTGGACTAGGTTTTGATTTTGCCCTGGCTTATATCGCAGAAGGCGTGCTAGTATCGAAAAATAGCGGCGCTAAATTTCTGAAAGAAAATTTACTTTTCCTGAATACAGACTCAGAAATACTTGAAACTAAGAAAGATTCCAGTGTCTATATGTTATATTTTTCAAGCCATTACTTTAAAGATCTGCATCATATACAGCAAAATTTCTGTCTTTGCTACAATCCACAGGAAATTTTTAATTCGGAAACACTGCAAAATAAAAGTCTATCCCTAAAAAAAGACAACCGGAAATTAATAGAAAAAGTGTTTTCGTTGATTTATCAGCAGGGAGAATCTGAAGATGTAGCAAGCTCCACGTTTGTCTTCCACCAAGTGATGTCCTTGTTCGCGATCATCGAAAATATATTGAAGGAGCTGAACCTCCCAATCAGTGAGTCTCGCGAAATAGACAAGGAAATAGAGGCTTATATCCAGCAAAATATCTATTTCCCCGAAAAACTACAGATTAAAAATATTGCAGATCAATTTCAGATTTCAGCAAATTATTTCGGCGCATTTTTTAAGAAGAAATATCAGAAAAGTTATAAATTCTATATAGATGATATCCGCATTCAACGTATTGAAGAACGGCTCGCCTCTAGCCAATACACGATGAAACAGATCGTGGATGAGTTAGGTTTTAATGACGAAAGCCATCTGACCAACTTTTATAAGAAGAAAAGACAGACTACGCCAAGTGCTTACAAAAAATCCAAAAAATATTTGCTCAATGATCAAGCTGAATGACTCCGTTAAGGTCATTATTTAATGAACGATGGATTGCTTCGTCCAGAATCAATATCTTTTGTCCCTGAACTATGTTCTCTTTTGTACGATCCGCCTTAGCTTGTGCAGAATTGAGCGACTCCAATTTCATAGGGAAATAAATAGGGTTCTCATCCTCTGCTCCTGCTATCGTCAATAAGATATTATATCCTTGTAGACGCAGGCTCAGTAATGTCTGATAATTTAAACGCTTGAAAATCATAGTGGTCAAGATTTACTATTGTTAATTAAACAAAATTATTTTCAATTTGTTTGCAGTATCAGTGTTGATTTATGCTTATATGACAAGCTATTTAAAAGGGGGCTCCTATTATTAAAAAAATAAATTTCTCAGCTATTGTAGCACTAAATTTTAAAACCTTTTGCCATTCCACCTGTTCTATTACTATAGAAAATCATAATATTATGGCTAGCACAGAACATAAAAAGACGAAGGGTAAAGTTGAATCCGACGTCCCTGATTCAGAACAGAATCTAGCTTATAACGAAGAGTTGGACAGCTATGAGTTAGACGTTGAGGACAATGACCCGACCTATGATCATCCGGCAAATTATGATACGTTATCTGAAGGAGCAGTCGACGATGATTCTACTTATGACGACTCAAACCCTTTCGTCGGTGATGAATATGCCGACCGGGATGAGTTAGAAGAAGAAGATCTGGAAGATGCAAGTATGCGCATCGAAACTTTCAAACATGATCGTTTATCGCCATTGGATAAGAAGCTGGCTGAGAATGAGGAAGATTTGCGAGATGATCTTGATGAAGAAGGATATCCAAAGAATGATAGGTAGTTTTTCCGATTATAAAGTAGTTGTGAAAGGAGTCTTCGGACTCCTTTTTTATGGGAAGCAGTCTCCTATATCTTGTTGCAAAACATAGGAGACGCACATTTAATACTTATATACTATTACTAAATTATTGCATCAGCCGATCGATCAATAACCGGGATTTTGTTTGAGGTTCGGGTTTTTATTCCTTTCATCATTTGGAATAGGAAATATTATTCGCGTTTGCGCATTTTCATGCGGTCGGTGGTTAAACCATGATTTTTTTTGAAATACATTAAAACGGATAATATCTTGACGCCTACGTGCTTCGGCAGCAAACTCCCACCCTAGCTCATCTAAAAACCGTCCAAATTTAATATCTGCACCGCCATTTTCCCCTTTGATGGTTCCGTCCTTTTCCTGCCATCCATAATTATAAACACTACCTTTCAACAGGTCAGTTCCAGCCACTATAGCTTTCTCTGGGTTTGATTTAAAAGAGCGTGTTCTTACTTCAGAAACTAGCAAGGCTGCTTCATTCTCCCGGCCCAACCGCAGCAAAGCCTCAGCTTTCATCATCAGCACATCTGCATATCGAAACATCGGATAATCATTATCCAAATTGCTCGTTGCACCTTTTTTTATGGCATATTTTCCAATTCTGAATCCGGCATTATCAGGCGCAATAGTACCGTCACCACCTATTCCGGGAACCTTTTTTACATAGTTAATGACCTCTGCACCCGTCGTAGCATTGTATTGCGCCCCTTGCACCCAGCTATCATAAAGTCGTTGATCGTCAATATCATAACTATCGATAAACTGTGGCACAGCACAGTTTCCTCCCCATGGACCAGCCGACATACTGTATACCAGTCGGCTCAGGGGCGACAGCGTTTTCATATGCAATTGATTTCCATGGCCATACACTTCGTCATAGGGAACGGAAAAAATAATTTCCGGCGAGCTTTCGTTCACTGCAGAAAATATGTTTTTATATTCATTATCGAGGCGGAAAGCATTTGACTTTATAATTTCATCCGTTACGGTAATCACCTTATTCCATTGCGCTGTTCCGGTATATACTTCTGCATTTAGATATACCTTGGCGAGCAATGTTTTTGCAGCCCACACGTTCATCCGCCCATACATTGGTGCGACGTCATGTGATAGCAATGGAATAATTTCATCAAGTTCTTTCACTACAAAATCATATACTTCTTTTCTTGTTTTTTGATTCGGCAATGCCACATCTCTATAATCCGTTACAATGGGCACATTGCCATGATTATCCAGTAATAGATAATAAGCTAAGGCTCTTGCGGCCCTTAATTCGGCTATTGCGGCTTTAGCGACCTCATCAGGTAGAGGAAGCGATTTTTCTTCGATCTGCATAATCACCATATTAGCCTTAGTGATACTCGAATATGCCTGCTGCCAAGTATTATAAGGCTGCCATTGGACAGCGTTCCAAGTATGTTGATGCATGCGTCTATAAGTTCCACCGTCATCCCAGCCATTGGGGCGCACTGGGGTAATAATATGATCTGCAGACTCTTCCTGCAAGTCAAAATATCCTTGCCATCCAAACATCAACGACCGGAAAGATGCATAAACGGGAGATACAATAAATGGAAGATCGCGTTCAGAAGGTTTAAAATCTTTCTCCAAAACCTCCGAGAATACCTCTTCATCCAATTTGGTGCACGATTGGAACGATAGAAGCCCGAGCACGCACGCACCACACAACAATGCGTTATATATAAATTTATATCCTCTTATCATAATAAACGTTTTTAAAATGTAATATTTAAGCCTAATGTGAAAGTGCGCGTCGTGGGATAACGGTCCCTATGCTCGATCCCCGGTGCGAAAGTAAAATCACCCCGGTAGCTAGCCGCCTCTGGATCTAAACCTTTATAACCAGTGATAGTCAACAAATTGAGTCCCGATGCATAGACACGAAATTTTTGAATTCCTTTTATGGTATTTGGTTTAAACGTATAGCCCAAGGTCACGTTGTCCAACTTCATAAAGTCTGCATCTTCTATATAATGCGATACATAAACGAGATCATTTGTCAGCAATTTGCCATATACAGGATCATAAGCTGTTTTGAGTACATTATAGGCTTTATTTATTGGGTTTTCATAATACATCCTTGACATATTAAGAACCTGATGTCCAAATGATCCCCGGAAGCTGAAACTAAAATCGACCTGTTTATAATTAAAATTATTATTCCAACCTACGTTTACATCAGGTATACCGTTTCCATAATACTGCCGATCATCTAATGTTGCTTCGCTAATAGGGATAGTTTTCCCTTCTTGGTTTTCTACAAGCCACTTACCATTGTCATCCACGCCAACTGTTTTCAATACGTAAAAATCACCGACAGGTCGTCCCACCTCTACCCTGTGCGTGGACATTTGTATAGGTTCACCAGTATATCCGGCTTCAAAGAACGGAACGGTAACATCAAATTGCTTGTTGGAAAGGTTAATCAGCTTATTTTTATTTGTAGCTACCGTCAGTCCTGTCTTCCATTTTAAGTCCCCTTTTCGGAGCGCATTTACATTTACCAACGCTTCGAATCCCTTATTGCTCATCTCACCAGCATTTAGCATCATGCTTGAATACAGATAAGGTGGCGATGGTACATTAAACTGATATAGTAAATCTTTCACCCTACGGGTATAATAATCAAACGATCCATAAACCCGATTATCAAAAAGGCTGAAATCCAATCCTAGATTATATTCATTCTTCCTCTCCCAGCGTAAATCCGGATTGAAGTTACGCGTGGGAACAAAACCCGGCACCCATCTTCCATTGATGTACGCTCCTTGTACCCGCTCAAAGTTATAGCTTGTCTGCGACATATAGGAAGCCGAAGCAATGGTACCTGTAACACCAAACCCTGCTCTTAACTTCAATTGATTGAAGGCTGTGATGTCCTTCACAAAATCTTCTTTTGCGATATCCCAACCCAGCGAAATAGCGGGAAAACTTCCCCATTTATTATTCGCGCCGAAAGTTGATGAACCTTCTCTACGTATACTAGCCAAAACCATATACTTTTCTTTATAATTATATGATAACCGAGCAAAGAATCCGATGAGCTTCCGATTTTCCTTATAGCTTGTCATTTCAGCCAAACCCCGCTGAAGAGCCATGCCCGCTTCAAGCTTATTATATGTGTAGTCATCTGTTGGAAAATCAAAATTGTACGCATAAAATTGGTCAAAAGTATCATCCTGCCAGCTATATCCACCTAATACATCAATTTTGTGATTATCGAAGGTAGCCGTATAATTAGCCGTAAGCTCCGTGAGGTTTTGTACTGATGACCGTGTATTTCGTGAAGCCGTACCATTTAGATTATTCTTAGTCGTGTTTATGTGATCAAAGGTCGTTGCATTGCCAGATAGATCGTTATTCTGCACCCGCGAGAGCAACATTTTCAAACTTAGCCCCTTAAAAGGTCGGTAATCCAACGATCCGCTCAAACGAGTTTCCCTAAATATGTTATCGTCAATGGTTTCATAAATCATGCCTAAAGGATTGTCATAAAAGTATGCATCGCGCTCCTGCCATTTTCCGTTCTCGTTATAAATTTGATCCGTCGGGTTTCGGATAATTGCCTGCCTCCACATATATGGCGAAGATCCGCCATTATTACTTTTCGAATTGCGACTTATGAGTTGTACATTCGTCTTTAGCTTACCATCAAACATATCATGGTTAAGGTTGGTCCGGATATTCAGCCGCTCTTGCCCGCTTTTTAAGAATACCCCCTCCCAGTTCCGATAGTTAATTGATCCTGTAAAATTCGTGCGTGAATTTCCACCAAATAAAGAGATATTGTGATTATGACTTAGCGGGTTACGAGTCACTTCATCCACCCAATCGGTTTCGCTTCCCAAATCTTGATAGGGAACCCCATCAGCAATCAATCGGCGATAATCACCTGCCCCCATCATTTCTGGTTTCCTAAATAAGGTCTGTAGGCTTGCATACCCGTTGTATTCTATCGTAGTACGGCTTTCAGTAGCTGTATTCCGTCTGGTAGTGACCAGAATAACACCTGCTGTCGCTCGTGTTCCATAGATTGCCGCTGCAGAGCCGTCTTTTAATACATCGACAGATTCGATATCTTCAGGGGCCACTGTACTCAAATCACCGGGTATACCATCAATTATCACTAATGGATCTTGCGATCCGTTGATGGAGTTTAATCCCCTCAGGCTCACTTGCGTTGATTCACCGGGATCACCGCTCGGTGTACTGATCCGCAACCCCGCTACCTTACCTTGTATTAACTGACCGGCGTCCTTGACTGCCCCTTTTGTAAAATCCTCAGACTTCACACTCGCAATTGAGCTCGTAACCTCTCCTTTCTTCTGTGTACCATACCCCACAACCACTACTTCATCCAGGGCTTCCGATGATGGCTGTAAATGGATATCAAGTGAGACCTGTCCATTTAAAACAACCCGAAAGGTTGCATAACCTAAAGATGAAACACGGAGAGCATCCCCCTTTTTGTACGAAAGGGAGAACATACCGTCCGATCCTGATGAAGACTTTTCTTTTCTCCCTTCCAACGATAAAGTAGCGCCGACAATAGCCTCGCCTGTGGGACCGGTCACCCGGCCTTTCAAAACCAGACTCTCCTGGGCAAGGAGCGAAAGGCCTATGTTCCACCACAATAGAAGTAGCATAATGACTCTCTTCATAATTTATTTATATTAATAGTTTATAATGAAAACTAAATTAACAAAGTATAAGTGTCATAAATACATATATCTTAACCGAATACAACAAGATTTTAACTTTAATAAGGAGTTGTGCATCTTTCGTATCAGTGTTATTTATGTCATTAATACCATTGACATAATGTTAATTACGGAAAGAATTTAGTCGAACCACAGCTTATTCTGATCGACCTATACGAGCGTCATTCGGAAGCGAAGGAATCCGAAACTTCCTTCTGTAGGATAGCGTCAGCCGGTCTTGAAACGTAAAGAAGATTATTTTAACATAAGGAAATACTTAACTTCGCTATAACGGATTTTCAATGAGAAAAGCGTGTACAACTCTATATTTTTCTGTAAGTTTATGCGTAAGCTTTAGATATATGGAAAATCAGTCACCTCTTATTCGCATCATTGACCTAAAAAAATCATACGGAACAAAAGAAATTTTAAAAGGGATCAATCTGGATATATTTCCGGGCCAGGTCATCGGCTATATAGGCCCCAATGGAGCAGGAAAATCTACTACAGTCAAAATATTAACGGGATTGATTGAGGACTTCACTGGCCAAGTTGAAATCAATGGCATTGATGTTCAAAAAGATCCTCTTTCGATAAAATCCCAGCTGGGATACGTTCCTGAAAATGCGGAGCTCTATGATGTATTGACTCCTATGGAATACCTTGATTTTATTGGAAAATTATATGGAATGGATGATCATACGCTGCAAGAACGTTCCTTAAAATTATTAAACGCATTCGGCCTTGCCGCAAACGTTAATAATAGAATGGATACTTTTTCAAAAGGTATGCGCCAAAAAGTGCTCCTAATCGCTGGTATTATCCATAACCCACAGATCATCATTCTGGATGAGCCCCTCTCCGGACTGGATGCCAATGCCGTGATTTTTGTAAAGGAACTCATATCACTGCTTGCCAAAGAAGGTAAAACTATCTTTTACTGCTCCCACATGATGGATGTCGTTGAAAAAGTTTCCGACAGAATCTTATTGATTAATCAAGGAACTATCATTGCAGATGGCACCATTAATGAGTTGAAGTCGAATCCTGATGAATCACTCGAACACATATTCGCAAAATTAACCAATACCGATAACGATGCACTTAATGCATCCAATATTATTACTGCTATTCAATAATATGGAAAAATTTATCTTACGATTTATTCTTCTGTTCAAGAGAATTTGGGAAATCTTAGGAGTCAACTATAGACAATTTAAAATTATTTTAGAAACTAAAATTACCCTAGAGAACAGAAAGCCGATAACATTTAAGAAACGGAATACGGGAAAGTCCTCTTCGTCCAGCTCTATTATACAATTCATCATGTATATATTTATTGGTCTAATGTTTATGGCTATTCTCATACTAATTCCCGATCGTTATCTAGCACTTGCTATTATGTTACTCTGTTTTACCAGCATGCTCAGCATTACCTTGGTATCGGACTTTTCACCTATACTTTTAGATACTCGCGATCACTATATCATTACACCCAAACCGGTCAACGATCGGACAATAGCCTTATCGCGAATAACATTTATCGCCATTAAACTTTTCAACCAGGTCATTGCATTATGTCTACCAGTATTGGTGTACGTTTTATTCAATTGGGACAGTATTGCTATTTTTCTGTTGGTGTTACAACTTATCTTAAGCACATTAGTGGCATTGGTTTTCGTCAATGGTTTTTACCTGATTACCATCAAATATTTACCCATCCAAAAATTTAAAGATATTATTACCTATATACAGATTGGCCTTTCACTGATCATCTTTTTATCCTATTATCTTGGCCCCAATCTGATTCAAACGATCGTTGAATCACAATTGACGATTGAACAGCTTAAATTCCTTTGGATATTTCCCAGTACCTGGATCGCTTCGTTTCAATCCTTATTTCAGGGCAATCCTAGCTCACAGATTATCCTGTTTTCAATCCTTGGCCTAGTTGTTCCTTTCTTTGGAGTCTATGCTTGTACACAATTATTTTCCAGCGGCTTTAATGCCAAAATAGCAGCTCTCGCAAGTCCTGATATACCTTTAACTGAAACTACAAAAGTAATCTCACAGTCTGGCACAAGAAGACCTTTCTATAAAAAATTGGCGGCTAGTGTGTGCGCTTCTCCGCTAGAAGAAGCAGGATTTAGTATTATATGGCTGATAAGCTCAAAAACAAGGGAATTTAAGCAGCAACTCTATCCTTCTTTGGCTTATTTACCCATCTATTTTATATTTCTATTTTTACGAACCGGAGAGGGGCAACCATTCGCAGAGAAGCTGCTTAAGTTAAAAGAATCTGGGTTATATATTATTATGTTTTATCTTTCACTGTTAACTATATTAACCGTATTTCAGTTGATTACACAGAGCAATAAGTATAAAGCCGCCTGGATCTATTATGTCACTCCAATAGATCATCCGGGGCAATTTATGACCGGTGTCCTTAAAGCTTGTCTCATTAAATACGTACTACCATTTATTATCCTATTTCTATGCGTTTGCATTCCCCTATTTGGTATCGGTTCAATAAATGATTTATTGCTTTCATCGGCGGTAGGTGGGATCGAAAGTATACTAATCATGCTCTTTCTCGTTAAAAATTATCCTTTTTCCAAAGCGAGCCAATCCAGTTCCAAAGCACTGGTCAACTTATTGATTGTAGGTTTGCTGGGATTTCTGGGCTATCTCCATAAAATTATTTTTCAGCATGAATCATTAGTCTGGGGACTAGCAGCACTTGGCTGGATATTATTTTTTATGATGCTCAAGTACCTACAAAAAGAAGATTGGAAAAGCCTGGCCTTTGATGACAATTAAAACCGCACAGTCCCCATATACGAATTTGACATGCCAGCACGATTCCTGGTATTATTATTCCTTCAACCCAAAGCGATAGGACGAATAGTCAAATCTTAGCCAACAGTTATCCAATAGCTGTTGGCGGACAAATACATTTTTTTAGGGAAGCTGTATAGCTATAAATCGTACAGTATTCATACAATCCTATATAGTCTGTCCAACGAATATCACTTAAAAGTGCACGAAAATATAGAAACACTTACCGGATATTTATTCCCTCCGAAGACCGTTCGCTTATTGATTAATTTTAAGTGTGCAAATGATGTGCACATAATTTTTTAATCTATAAATTTTAAAAAAATGAAAAAATTAAGCGGAATGAAGAGCTTCTCTTCGTTAGAAAACAAAAAGCTAAATGTTGAAAATCTGCAACGTATTTCAGGAGGTTCGGAATACTCCGAAGTAGCATCAAATTTTTTAAATGAAAGTGGTGCGCGCGACTACGACATCTACAGCAGAGGTCAGTACATCGGTAGACAGTGGGATAATTCGGATTGCCTCAGCAGTTCCTGGTAAAAAAGATGTCAATTCCTTCAAACGGTTTTGACTTACGGATTCACATCTAAAGTGCACATATCATGTGTACTAATTTTTTAACTTATAAATTCTAAAAAATGAAAAAATTAGCAGGAATGAGGGACTTTTCCGCTTTGGAAAAGAAGAAAATCGAAAAGGATGTCACTGGTGGATTAGCGATGTCGTCAAGTACAGGTTTCTATGAAATACAGTCAAACTTTGTCGACGCACATGGTTGTCGTGATGTAGATGTTTATGATGGCAACGGCGGAGCCTATTTATCGAGAGTATGGATTAGAGAAGGAGCTTTTCCGCACTTCAATTAATCCACACATCAGGTTCAATTTAAACCTCTACTTAATAAGCTGCTTTTACCTGTAAAAGCAGCTTATGCTCTAGAAAAAACTATTAATTCCAGGCGTTTTAACATACCCAATGCTATGATTTTGATCGTCTCAAAAAATAATGAAGTCACGACAACAGCTGTTATAAAGGAGCTTATCGCGATGAAAAAGCAATTTATTCGCATTCATGAAGATGAGGTGTTTGATATTAATACGATAAAAAAGAGAATTGTTTTGACAAGTCATCGCAATCAGTTTTTTTTGGACGAAGTCAGCGCTGTTTGGTATAGACGAGGGGCAATCGAATTTAATAGGGTGAGGTACCATAACCAATCCATCGATCGCTATATGTTTGAAGTACAACATTGGCTCGTGGAATATGTCATCAAATCCTTGGAAGGAAAGAAACATATCAACAAGCAAAGTAATAGCCATGTCAACAAACTATTGGTTTTAGAAAAAGCGAAAGAAGTGGGACTGGATGTACCCGGCTATTTTTTGGCTGAGGATATGGAAGACGTTATCGTCAATCAAACCATCGTAAAGCCGATCTCAGGGACACCAATAATTGATGATATCAAAGAACAACATAACGGAATTATGTATACATCCGTTATTGAGCAAAAGAGTGAGTCGGACTTCTTCATTTCTTTTTTTCAGGAAAAAATCGAAAAAGATTTTGAAATACGGAGCTTTTATTTAAACGAAAAAATCTATTCTACAGCAATTATTTCACAAAACGATGAAAGAACCCGAATTGATCATAGAAGGTACAATAGTGAGATCCCCAATAGAAATGTACCGTATAAACTTTCTGCTGAAGTAGAACATAAAATTGACTTATTGATGCATTCTTTAGACCTAAACTGCGGTTCTTTAGATTTTATAAAATCAACGGATAAGTTTTATTTTTTAGAAATTAATGCGATCGGCCAGTTCTTGGGCATGTCAAATGCCTGTAATTATGGCCTAGAAAGAGAAATAGCAGCATACTTATAATATGGAAGAGCAAGTAAAAGACTTGATCACGAAGGAGAAAAACAAACTCCCATTGACCTTTGAGTTTATGGAATTATTTGGCTCCCAAAATTCGAATAATTCAGATACAAATTCATCACGTTATCTCAAATGTTCGACCTATCAAACAGATTACTTGTGGCGCACAAGACCATTCAAACGACTGACGAGATTACTATGAGATTTTTTAATTTATACAGCGATATTTTTATAACTAAAGGATATAATCGCATACTGATTTCTGATTTAGGAAGAAATAGTTCTAAATTATATCCGTTGGAATTATATGAGCTAATAGCGGAATTAAAATCCAATTCTATTGACAGGGTGCTCGAAAATTACGACCCCGAGTCAAAAATTATTGTCCAGGAGTATATCGATTATTTACTGGAAAGGGAATATGGTTTTATCACCAAGGAAGATTGGGATAGAAATTTTTCACCCCTATCTTATGAATACCATGATTATCAACCAATCTCCAATCTATTTATTGAAGTTGAAAAGTTAACGATATCAGAAACATTAATACAATCTATAGCTGGCTTAGGTATGAAGTATCTGGCGGTTTTCTGTAGAAGTGCCGCTTCTTTACAAGAGCTGATTAGTTTTGATAATGCCTTTGAAAACACACCATTAGAAGGTATCGAGATAACTTCAGCTTATTCGATGGAACTTTCTGAAGAATCTTTTCAGATTCTTCAGAAACAAAGTAAACGCATCTATCATTTGACATTTTACCGATGTCAGGAGATTCCTTTAGTCTCAAATATCGCGCGCAGGTTTACGCTAGATTTCACAAAAGATACGCTCGCAATTAATTCTTGCGAAAAAGTAAATGTCGCTGACTTCAATACAAATATGCCCAAAGTCTTAGAGGCCATAAATCATAATTCTTGTCTACATAAAAAGCTCGGAATTGATGTAGCGGGCAATATCAAAAACTGTCCGGCTTTACCTCAATCTTTCGGCAATATACACGAAATGACCTTGGAACAGGCTTTACGACAGGGTGCTATTCAGCAATATTGGGACATGACCAAAGAGGAAATTATGGTCTGCAAGGATTGCGAGTTTAGAAATGTCTGCACAGACTGTAGGGCTTTTACCGAACGTTCGCATACGAATAGATTGGGACTAGACATCTCAAAACCCCTAAAATGCGGCTATGATCCTTACAGCAATGAGTGGTCAGACTGGTCATTGAATCCGCTCAAACAACAGGCCATTGCCTATTATGGCTTTAAACCATTGAATGAAAAAAAATAATTCCCAAGGTAGACCTATTTACAGAAAGCTATAATCAAAAAAAGAGGCATATCAGAAATTGAACTGAATTATGCCTCTTTATTTTTAGTAGCGGGGAGCAGGATCGAACTGCCGACCTCAGGGTTATGAATCCTGCGCTCTAACCATCTGAGCTACCCCGCCGTTTCGGTATGCAAATATACCAC
>JAQZAZ010000104.1 GCA_029239355.1 Sphingobacterium sp. | reverse complement strand
TGGAATACAAAACCGTATTCCTTCGCGTGTGATACTACACTTTTGAAAAAATCGTCTGTCTGTTTGCTCATAAGTGGCAAATATAGATATTAGTATTTAGATTTTAGATATAAGATTCTAGATATGAGATATTAGATCCGCACTGCCCGTCAAATCAAGTAAATATCAGAATTGATGGCGTGAATACGGTCCCGTTAAATGCTCAAATCGCGGATCTGTTGTGACGCATTTTGGTTATCCACTTTTTTGATGATATGCTGAATAATGCCCTGCTCATCGATCACGAAGGTTGTACGTGCTGTACCCATATATTTTTTTCCGTACATGTTCTTTTCTACCCATACACCGTATGCTTCGACAAGACGTTTATCTTCGTCTACAAGTAGTTGAAATGGTAATTCATGTTTGGTCATAAACTTTTGATGAGACGCCTCATTATCCACGCTGACGCCTATAATTTCATAACCATCCTTTTTTAGGGATTGATAATTGTCCCTAAAGTTGCAAGCCTCGGTTGTACATCCAGGCGTATTGTCTTTGGGGTAAAAGTAGAGAATGACTTTTTTTCCTTTGAAATCCGAAAGATGGACTGTTTCACCATGTTGATTTTTTGCACTGAAATCTGGTGCTTGTTGTCCTATTTCTAGTGTTGCCATATGTATTGTTATTTAGCTTATTAAGTTACGATATTATCCGATAATAACCCATCAGGAGTTTAAACTTGCACACAAAAAAGAAGCAAGAATAAAACCCATGGTAGATGAACCACTCAAAGAAGCTCATTACCTGCTGAAGGAAGCTTCGTATATTTTTAAATTTCCTTTATTGTCTTTCACTTCCAACTTGAAGCTGTGCGAGCCACTGCTTAGATTGGACTCAAACTCATGCCATAAGTGTCTGGTTTTGGGGTCATATTTCATTAAAGCCCATTTGCCATCTATATATGCATCGAAGGTATCTATACCCGAGAGATTATCGCTGATGGTAAAATCTATGGAGCGTTGATTGGATACATTCTTACCGTCGGTCAGGTTTCGAGCCGTGACATTAGGGGCTATGGTATCCACAGCAACATAGAACCCGCCAAATTCACGCACATTGGCGACGACCCAGCCGTTTTCATATTTACCACCTTGCGCTCCACCGTCTGTAGAAACGATCAGCGCCTTGCCATATAGACTTTCCGGTAAGCTATAATCTGGCTTGATCATTAGTTTGTAATACCCGAATACAGGTGTATAGGCATTGTGGATATAATGCGTGGCCGAATATCCTTTCGTGGACTTTGCACCTTGGGAATAATTAAAATAAAGGTCATTGTAAAGAATATTCTTAGCCATATAGACGCGTGCATTTTCTGCCTCATATTTGTTTTCGTCAGCGTAATGAAACATTTTGAGGCCTTCGGCAGGCTTGCGGCTGATCGCTAAAGACGGATTGTTCTGTACCTTAAAATTGAGTTCGCTTTTATTGCCTTGTACATCCTTGACAACGTATTTTACGTCATGCACCTCATTATCTTTCAATTCGATCATACCCAAATTGTCCAGGTGTTTATAGATCGTAATAGGATTATTGGGATCCTTGAAGCTTTTCTGCACCCGAACACCCGATTTCTTAAGGTAAGGATAGTCTACATACGATTGAATTGCACGAGTTTGGTCAAACGGGATCGCTTCGAATAGTACAGTACTGATGTTTTTGTTGTCAAGAAATAGTTCTATCGAATAAACACCGTACGTAAAAGAAATACCGCCGCGTCTGTCAACGGTGTTGATGCCTAGTCCAAAGTTGCCATTGACCGGAATAGGGGCGCCAGATGCTAAACTATAATTGCCGTCGCCTATGGATCGGATGGTTTGATGTCTGCGTGGCGTGTTCTCGTCAAAGATTTCACGGCCAAGGTCATAAACGGTTATACCTCGGATCAATGGTTTCACGCCATCCGGAAATAAAAGCCCAAATAGCTGCGGGTTTAAGGGCAGCTGCGCCTTGGTATCCCGAATTTCAAAATGCAGGTGCGGCCCTGCTGAACCGCCTGTGTTTCCGGAATTGGCGATAAATTCACCTTTTTTGACCGGTACTTGGTTAGGTTTTAAAAATACGTCGACATCAAAGCGTCTTTGTTTGTACTGCTCATCTTTTATAATGTTGGCAAGATCTGAATTAAAGCTTTCTAGATGCATATATACCGAAGTATACCCATTTGGATGGTCAATGTAAACATAGTTTCCACCACCGCCGATTTGTACCCGCACACGTGAAACAAAGCCTTCTGCCGCCGCATGTACGGGGATATTGATGCGTTGTTGCGTTCGGTAGTCATCTCCACCATGGAAATGTGTTGCCCGTAACTCGCCAAATGATCCCGATGCTTGTGGAGCAATATCCATCGGACGTACGAAATAATTTTGCGGGTAGTTGCGACTTTTGATAATATCCTGTGCCTGGACAACGCTAGTGGACAAAGTCAATACGCCTAATAAATATGCCGTTTTTTTAATCATTTCTACTTTTTCTATTTGATCTTGCAGCTAAACATTTTTTGTTCTCCAATAAACCCTTCCAATACATCTCCAATTGCAACGGAGCCAACACCGACAGGAGTGCCCGTATAGATTAGGTCTCCTTTGCGGAGCGTGATAAATTTGGAGGTGTAGACAATCAGATCTTCAAATGAAAAAATCATGTCCTTGGTATTCCCCTGTTGCACGGGTTGTCCATTTTGCTGTAGAGAGAAGTCAATCGCATAGACATCCGCTAAATCTTCCTTTGGGATCAAGTTGCTAATCACTGCGGAGTGGTCAAAGGCTTTTGCCAATTCCCAGGGAAGGCTTTTTGCTTTGAGCTCGTGTTGTACATCTCTTGCGGTAAAGTCGATTCCCAGGCCAATCGCATCGTAATAAGTTGACGCAAATTTTGGCGTAACATGTTTACCTTCCTTACAGATTCGGAGAACGACTTCGGTTTCGAATTGGATATTTTGAGAAAATTCGGGGTAATAGAAATCTTTGTTGTCCTTTAAGACCGCGGTGTCGGGTTTTAAAAATATGATGGGATTTTCAGGGACGGGATTATTGAGCTCTTTCGCGTGGTCGATGTAATTTCGGCCGATGGCAATTATTTTCATTGTATAAATTTTAAGACGATGAAGCTTTCAGATTTTTTCGTACTACGATGTGATTCGACCATTGATCAATTACCCTTCAGTCTGACCCTTGAAGTCACCACAGTCGGATTAAATAAATCATGCTGGTTCCATGAATGTAAAAACAAACTTAGCAAATGTCCAATGCTTATCCAAAAATGATGACAGTTAACTTAAATTAGGATTGATATAGGCATATATATTTATATAGGTTTTAGTTAGGTTTTATATAGGTTTAAGTTAGGTTTTATTTAGGCATAAGCTAATTAATACCTAACTTAAATCTAACTTAATTCTATTTTAAATCTAACCTATTGCAAACATTGATGGCATTCATCTGTTATAATGGCAACATGGAAATTACAATTAAACCAAAAGCTTAAAAATGGGTATATTACAAGATGGCCCGAACGGTGGTTTTCGGGGTAAAGTGGGCTCAGTATATGGTTATAATCTTAAAGGGCAGTGGATTATTCGAGGCGCGAGGAGGAAAAGTAACAAACCTCCGACTGAGGCACAGCGATTACATCGCCAAAAACTAAAATTGGTAGGTGAGTTTTGCAGGGAAAATAAGCCTGTTTTTGATTTTGGCTATCGATTAAAAAAAGACAATGAATCTAAATATGGCGTATTTCAACTCGCTCAGAAGCATGTTTTCAAGGATGCCGTGACGATTGACGCTGATAATAATCCGGTTGTGAATTTTGAAAACCTAAAGGTGTTTGCGGGAGAATTAATATCTCCTGAGCATGCAAAGGTAAGTTTGAATGACGGTCGTATAGATTTGGAATGGATGCCAAACCCAGCTTATAACGATGAACTCTATAAGTTGAATCTGGCATTCGTTAGTTTAAAAGATTTGGGCTCACTAAAGTTGGCAATTGCAAATGCAGCCGATGGGCAATGCTCTGTAGAGATCCCAGCTGAATTGGATAAAAAAGCCGAATATCATGTGTACATCGGTTTTTGGAATACATTTCATAATGAAATATCTGATTCCGCTTATTGCGGGTTGCTTCGATAGGATTTTTCAACCGACTTGTGTATCTTTAACACTATGAATAAACTACAAGCCGTATTGTTTGATTTGGACGGTACTTTAATTGATTCGGAATATTTCTATTTTAAAAACTGGGCGCCGATCCTAAAACAAGAATTTGATCTAGAGATAACTTATGACGATTGGATTCGTGATTTTGCGGGACATACCTTGGCACATAACGTAAAACGTCTGGTCGAAGACTATGGATATGATACCACAGAGGAACATATGTGGAAAAGGACGCGTGCTGCTTATGCTGATTCCAATATGAGCGATATCGAATTAATGCCTTTTGCGAAAGATATTTTAACCTACCTAAAGGCAAATAACATTCGGATCGGATTGGTGACCTCAAGCTATCGCAGTACGGTGGATACCGTTTTGGGAAAACATGAACTGTTGGATTACTTTGAGTTTTTTGTGACAAGGGAATGTGTGGAGTCCCCGAAGCCAAATCCCGAGCCTTATCGCTTGGCCTTGACAAAATTGGACTTACCGGCAGAGGTCTGTCTCGCGATCGAAGATACGATAACGGGTAGCCGGTCTGCTTTAGAAGCCAATTTGCAGCTGATTGCCGTAACAAAGCAAGAAGTGGAGCGGGCTAGACTAACAGCTGTTGATAACATTGTGGAAAACTTGCAACAGGCAAAACAGCTATTATCCGTCTGGATTTAATCAAATTCTATAATTTAAACGTTTTAGCATTTGTAATTTTAGTTGGATATACGTAATATTACCAAATTGTAAAGGGAACTCTGATTATGAACCGTAGAACCGCAATAAAGCAATTTTTCATTATCGCAGGCGGACTGACTATTTTGTCATCCTGTCTGAATGATGGAGGGGCATCGATTGTATTGAATAAGCTGAAATTATCAGCGGAGGATGAAAAATTTTTGGGCGATCTTGTTGATGTGCTCATTCCAAAATCGGATACACCGGGGGGAAGGGAGCTCAACCTGCACCTGTTCGTGATCAAGATGGTGGATGATTGTGAATCGCCGGAAAATCAGGAGAAATTTGTCTCCGGTTTTAATAAATTGAGAAAGCAGCTGAATCTTACCAATGGCAAGGAAACAGAAAATACTTTAGCCAATCTGAAAGATAAAACAGATGAAAAGATCTTTTTTGAGATCTTTAAATCGCGTGCGATCCAGGGTTATATGAGTTCGGAATATGTGATGAAGAATAAGGTTCTTTATAAGCTTATTCCTGGACCGTACAAGGGTGCAGTGAAAATTAATGGATAAATCCAGCATGGCAAATCTAAATATTGACAGTGAAAAAAATAGAACCTACGACGCAATCGTGATTGGTTCGGGAATTAGTGGTGGTTGGTCCGCAAAAGAATTGTGCGAGAAGGGATTAAAAACGTTGGTTTTGGAGCGGGGACGAGATGTACAGCATATCAAGGACTATCCGACCACGAATATGATGCCGTGGGAGTTTGAGCATCGGAATGAAATGCCCTATCAAGTGAAGGCAGAAAATCCTATTGTTAGCAAATGTTATGCTTTTCATGAAGATGCGGCACATTTCTTTGTGAAAGACAAGGAGCATCCCTACATCCAAGAAAAACCTTTCGACTGGATCAGAGGGTATCAGGTCGGTGGTAAATCCTTGTTGTGGGCGAGACAGACCCAACGTTGGTCAGACTTTGACTTTGAGGGACCGGCACGTGATGGTTTTGCAGTGGATTGGCCGATTCGCTATGCGGATTTAGCACCATGGTATGCCTATGTAGAGAAATTTGCAGGCATTGCTGGGGATCATGATGGGCTGCCCGAATTGCCTGACGGTGAATTTCTGCCAGGGTATCCATTGAATATTGTCGAAAAGTATTTCAAGGAGAAGGTACAAAAGAAATTTCCGGAACGCAAGGTGATCTCTGCCCGATGTGCACATCTTTCCAAACCTAACCAGATTCATATTGAGCAAGGCCGTGTACAATGCCAAAATCGTGTACTCTGCCAAAGAGGATGTCCTTTTGGAGGGTATTTCAGTTCGAATGCAACGACAATTCCTTGGGCCGCTAAAACCGGAAATATGACCCTTCGTCCACATTCGGTGGTTCATTCTATCTTATATGATGAACAGAAGGGAAAAGCGGTAGGGGTACGGGTAATTGATACAAATACGAAAGAAGAAATCGACTTTTATGCAAAATTGATTTTTGTCAATGCAGCAGCGATCAATACCAATCTTATCTTATTGAATTCCAAGTCAAACCGTTTTCCCAATGGTTTGGGTAATGATAGTGGTGTACTCGGGAAATATGTGGCTTTCCATAATTACAGTGCACGTGTCTACGCCGAATACGAGGGGCTATTGGATTATACCGCAGAAGGCAGAAACCCTGCCGGCGGGGGATATATCCCACGTTTTCGAAACCTGCATAAGCAGGAGACAGATTTTTTACGGGGCTATGCCGCGGGTTTTGGCGCATCTCGAAGTAAGGAGTCCGATCGCTCTGGCTTAGGATTGGGACTTAAAGATAATCTCTTAAACCCGAAACTGGGGATTTGGCAGGTAGGGTCGCACATGATGGGTGAGACCATACCAAAAGAATCGGGGATGGTTTCCCTGGATGGCAGTAAAACAGACGATTGGGGAATCCCATTGTTAAAGATTGCGGTCGATTACGATGAGAATGATGAAAAAATGAAAAAAGATTACATCGCGGTCATGACAGAGATGTTTACCGATGCCGGTTTCACGAACATTCGTCCGGATACACATTGGCAAGCTCCGGGGCTGGATATCCATGAGATGGGCGGGGCACGGATGGGACATGATCCAAAAACATCCGTCTTGAACAAGTGGAATCAGATGCATGCGGTAAAAAATGTCTTTGTTACAGATGGCGCCTGCATGACATCGACATCAACACAAAATCCCTCATTGACTTATATGGCTTTTTCAGCGCGTTCCGTTGATTATGCGGTCAGCGAAATGAAAAAGGGAAATATATAGTTTTAACGACGGAAGATTTTGAAAATAAATCTTCCGTCGTTTGAATTTAAAATACTAAATTACGGGCTAATTAAAATATTAAAACTAGAAAAACATAACCAGAATGCTATAACCAAGAGAGGAAAGAAAAACAAAAATTAAACAGTATAAACCAGATTAACAAACTTTTTTTTGCAAAAATAGCAAAAGCGATTTAGCATACTAACGCGTATAAATATCGGCTGAGCTGAGATATAGCCGACGTTTTTTAGGGCAATACATTGTTAAATTGAAAAATTTATAAAGGAAAGGTAAATGAACTAAAACCTTTTATTATAATCGATTATAGGGAAAACTAAATTAAACTAGACGTTGTAGTATCTTTTTGCTAAAACGTTTTTATAAACCAAATCACTATTAATATGAGCAAAGTTGACGTAAAATCATTTGCGCACCTTGGGAAAAAATCAAAGCTATTTTTCTCATTGGCTGTCATTGCTGGTACATTTCAACAAGTCAATGCGGCTGTAGCAACTTCAGCAAACTATGAAGGTAAATTCTTCGTAAAAGAAGTTCGTAATCTACAGCAGCAACTGAAAGGAAAAGTGCTAGATGCTACCGGAAAACCTCTCGTGGGCGCTTCAGTAGCAGTTAAGGGAACTTCAAAAGGTGCCCAATCAGATGCACAGGGAAATTTTTCTGTGGAAGCAAAGCCTGGCGATGTGCTGGTCGTTTCCTCTGTCGGTTATAAATCGAAGGAAGTGACTGTATCAGGTACCACAGTAACCGTTCAGTTAGAGGATGATCAGAGCCAATTGGATGAGGTCGTTGTTGTCGGTTATGGTACCATGCGTAAATCGGATGTAACTGGTTCTATTGCGATGGTCAAGGGAGCGGATATGATCAAAGATCAAAGTTTCAGCGCGCTGGATGCCCTAAGAGGAAAAGCCTCAGGTGTCAATATCTTTTCTAATTCCAGTCAACCTGGTGCTAACGCGAATAGGGTCGTTATCCGTGGTGTGGCGACGATCAATTCTTCTTCCAATCCACTTTATGTCGTGGATGGAGTTGTCATGGAAGATTTTAATTTGCTGAATCCGAATGATATCGAAAACATTGAGGTTTTAAAAGACGCCTCTTCTGCGGCTATCTACGGTGCGCGGGGTGCAAATGGTGTGATCTTGGTAACCACAAAACGTGGAAACAAAGATGGGTCCAGGACAATCAGTTATCAGGGATCAGCAGGCGTAAGTTCTGCGCAACGCTACATGGATCTCCTGAATGCACAGGAATGGGTAGATGCCTTTATGATCGGTCTTGAAAATGAAAATAAATATCAGGGCAAGTCTTGGTCCTTAGACAAGAAGAACTGGTTTAATGATAAAAATTATTTTGATGCCAATGGTAATCCTTTATATGATACAGATTGGCAGCGCGAAGCAACTCGGACGGCTATTTCCCATAATCACCAATTGAATGTACAACAAGGTGATGAAAAGTCATCCGTCGGCGCATTTTTGAATTATACGGATCAACAGGGAATTATGAACAATACCTGGAATAAACGGATAAATGCAAAAATGGCCTATGATGCAAAACCAACATCCTGGCTCTCTACGGCAATCAACTTAACGGTCAATCATACCTGGGGGCGTTATACACCGGAAGATGGCGGCGGACAAGAAGCTCGTCGTACGATGATCGAGATGATTCCTTGGTATCCGGTTTATGATAAGAATGGTCTTTACACGAATTCAGCTTCGTCGACCGTAGCTGAACAGCTGAGTTTTGAAGGGATGGCAAATCCGGTTTCCATTCTGGATTTGCAAAAACGCTTGCGCTACAACACGCAGATTTTTGGAAATGCGGCGTTGACCTTTCATCTTGCTGATGGATTAGACCTGAAGACACAATTGGGGATTGACCATCATAGAAAGGATTACAAGGGATATTCTTCAAAACTATTGAATAATATTTCCCGGCCAAATGGATGGGCAGAACGTGCACATACAAATACCTTGTATTGGCAGGAAGAGACATATTTAACGTATAATAAGCAATTCGATAAACACCGTATCAATGCGATGGCGGGTCTATCTTGGCAAAAAAAGACCTATGACTATGATAAAATGCGGACGGAAGGCCTTCCGGATGATTTCTATGAGTATAATAGAATGAATTTAGGTATTACACCAGCTACACCCGAATCTTTTTACAATGATTGGTCGATGAATTCGTACTTCTTGAGAGCTGCATATTCGTACGACAATCGTTATTCTGCAACAGTAACAAGTCGTTATGACGGTTCGTCCAAATTTGGTAGGAACAATAAATATGCATTTTTCCCTTCATTAGGGCTTGCTTGGAATGTTTCCAATGAGGAGTTTTTAAAGGGTAATCAAACCATTAGTAACTTGAAATTACATACCAGCTATGGATTGACCGGAAACTCTGAAATTGATCCATATAGGTCATTGGCAATCGTAGATGCCGGTACGATCTTATTGAATAACACACGGGCTCCTTGGTCTTATGTCAGCACCATTGAAAATGAAGATCTAAAGTGGGAAAAAACAGCACAATTTGATGTTGGGGTGGAGTTGGGCTTACTTCAAAATCGCCTAAATTTCGATGTTTCTTATTATCGTCGAAAAACAACAGACCTCCTGTTGGAGACTCCGTTACCAAGAGCGACTGGTTTTAAATCCGTTATGAAAAATATCGGTTCCGTTCAAAATCAAGGCTTGGATATGATGATTACTGGTACGATTGTGACCAATGAGAATTTTGAATGGAAAGCATCGTTGAACGCCAACTATAACAAAAATAAAGTATTGACTTTAGGTGAGAACAATGCGGATATTCTAAAGAACGATTGGGTCGGAGGGGCGAATAGTGTTATCCGTGTTGGCGAAAACTTAAATAGCTTCTACGGTTATAGAAGGTTGGGCGTGTACACGCAAGCAGACGTGGATGCGGGTAATGCGCAAGTAAAAGACATCGGACGGGCCAAACGTACGACAGAAAAAGAAATTATCGGAAAAGGTCTGCCAGATTGGACCGGTAGTTTTGTGAATAACTTACGTTATAAAAATTTCGACTTTACGTTGGATCTCCAATTTGTTAAGGGGGTAGATGTCATGCAACAGTTCTTCCATTCTACTTACGACCGTTTTGGCATTACCAATGGTCTGAAGGAAATTTTAACCGATGCGTATAACGGCTCAAATCCAAATACCATGCAACAGGCGATTTATTTGACCAATGGAGGGCATGCTGGCCAGGATACAAACGTGGACGATTCTTGGGTTGCGGATGGTTCTTATGTGCGCGTAAATTTGATCCAATTTGGCTATACATTTAATGCGGATGTATTAAAGCGGATGGGCTTGTCCAGACTACGTATCTATGCGAATGCGAATAATCCATTTTTATTTACGTCAAACGATTTTAAAGGTTATGACCCCGAAAGTACTTCTCAGTATGATCCAGAAATGACTTCTCAATTTACTGCTCAGGGGAATGGAAAATTTGGACAAAACATGACCTTTTTCTCCTATCCTAGAGCGAAAACATTCTCTTTGGGTGTTAATGTTACATTTTAATGCATAGAATTTAAAAAGATGAAGACTAAATTATTTTTGTTGTTATTGGCCGGAATGGCGCTAACAACATCCTGTAATAAATTTTTAGAAGAAAATCCTAGCTCAAACCTGTCATTAATAAGTTATTATGAGAATGAAGGACAGGCCGAAGCAACTGTAAATGCACTTTACCGTCGGGGTTCACCATTACGTTATTCTACAACAGGTTCCTATCTGGGGTCTACGGCATCCATTAATACCATTTTGACGGGATATTTTACGAATAGTTATGAAGGTCAGGAGCGTGTCACCTTGTTTGCCCGTGAATTGACCCGGCAGCAAAATGCCAACGTGATATCTCCAACTATGAATACCATCTGGGATGAGGCTTATGAAGCCATCAATATTGCCAATGCTGGTGTAAAATATATCCCGCAAATAAGCATGGTCAATGAGACGAAGAAAAATACCTTATTGGCGGAGGCGAAATTCTTTAGGGCCTACAATTACTTTTATCTTGTCAAAACATTTGGCGCACTCCCTTTGTATACACTTCCAAATGAGAAACTCACTGATCCACTTTATTTAGAGCGTACCGAGGCGGCGAAAGTCTATGAATTGATAGAGGCAGACCTAAAAAGTGCTGTAGAAGTGCTACCAGCTAAAAAATTTGCAGAGGGCCATCGCATTACAAAATATGCAGCAGCAATGCTTTTGGCCGATGTTTATTTGCAACAAGGTAAATTTGCTGATGCAGCAACTTATGCGAAAATTGTGGTCAATTCGCCGCATAAAATGACGGAGAATATCGACTTTGAGCAAAGTAGCGCATACAACTTGCTGCGTAAGACTGATGACTTGGATGAGGTAATTTATGCGCAAGAATTTGATGACCTTGTTGCTAATAGCGGAGCAAGGACTGCTACCGCTTTTAGTTCGTCAGCAGTTTCGGTGTTTACCACTTATTCTATATTTGAGCGAGTTTTTGGCCCGACCAAACAATTTTTGAATGTATATGATAAAAAAGATCTGAGGATCAAACCCAATCAGTTCTACCACTGGTCTTATACCAATCCGATTAACGGTAAAAAATGGACATCAGAGGATGCCGGGATATGGTATTATGTGGATGAGCAGGCTTTGCTGACAACAGGAAGAGGTACAAAAGACTGGAATTTTTATCGTTATCCGGAAGCATTGTTAACTGCCGCAGAAAGTATCGCTAAAACGACTGGAGTAAGTGCTGAAGCTGCCGGTTATTTAGCCAAGGTAAAGGCGCGTGCCAACACGGAGGGAAAATCTGTCGCGGATTTTACCTCCGAACTTCAAGTATTATCCGTAGACAATTTCGTGAAAGAGTGCTGGAAGGAGCGTCTACGCGAATTTCCTTTAGAGTACAAAATGTGGGATGATATTGTACGGACAAGGATGTTCCCTGTGATTTCTACTACTGAGGCAGGAAAAGTAGATTTTGTTCCATTAATCGGAGCGAAGAACGCATCTGGAGCCGTATTTAAAGAATCCGATTTATTATGGCCAATTTCTCCCGATGAAATTCAGCGTAATAATAAATTGACCCAGAATCCGGGGTATCAATAGACATCAATACCAAAAGAAATGACCGTTCTTGTGATGGCCATTCTTTTTAAGTTGAATGGTCCATCATCCGCGCTTAAAGCAAAATCCGGGTTATTGATAGGAACTAGAATCCTAGGTTGAGACAATTGGATATGGTGGTGAATTGTCCTTTACAAAAGCCGCTAGTAGAATTACTAGCGGCTTTTTATGTGTCTTAAATTTTCATGTAACATATTGGTTAGGTATATTAAATAATGTTTACTTAACATAATGAATAAAATAAAGTTTCTATTTTTGAGTTATTAAGTCTTCGAAAGTGCAACAATTATGAAAATTAGAAATTTATTATTACCATTACTCTTGGTAGGTTTATCTACCTGTGCAGTGATGGCACAAAGCAAAAAAATCAAACATGTCGTTTTAGTGGGGTTCGATGGGTTCGGCGCTTATGCCCTCCCTAAGGCTGAGATGCCAAACCTCAAACAGATGATGCAGGAGGGAACCTATAGCACGCATGTGCGTACGGTTTTACCTTCATCTAGTGCCGTAAACTGGGCATCTATGCTTATGGGGGCTGGACCGACAACGCATGGTTATACAGAATGGGACAGTAAGACTCCTGAAATTCCTTCAACAGTCAAAACTGCAAATGGAATGTTTCCATCTGTGTTTAATGTGGTGGCACAGAAGAATCTCAAAGCGCAGTTTGCTGTCGTGCATAGCTGGCCGGGAATAGGGTATTTAATTGACAATAAAGTGGTCCAAAAGATTATTAATACCAAAGATGATGATGAGGCTGCATTGAATACAGCTGTAGACATTATCAAAAAGGACAAGCCGACCATTACTTTTGTGCATTTTGACCAGCCTGATGGTGTCGGTCATACTATAGGTCACGATACCCCTGAATACTACGCCGAACTGAAGCAGGTTGATCGACGGATCGGAACATTGCAGCGGGCCGTCAAGGATGCGGGCATTGCAGATGAAACTATCTTTGTTGTCGCTGCGGACCATGGAGGTACAGGCAAAGGGCATGGTGGCAAATCCTTGGCAGAAGTCGAAATTCCCTGGGTAATGACTGGGCCGGGCGTACCAAAAGGCAAAGAGATCAAAGGGACAGTCATGATTTATGATATCGCTCCAACCTTGGCTTGGTTGTTTGGTGCCCCGCTTGATGCTGCTTGGCGTGGTCAGGCCATTAAAGCCTTTCAGCAATAATTATATTCCAATTAAAAAGTCCCAAAGAATACCATTCCTTGGGACTTTTATTGATTTGTCAATCAATATTATATATCTACGAGGACATCCATTTTAAAGTCATCATCTTTCAGATGGACAATCTCAGTAGCTTTTTCGTAGTTTGTTGATTTCTTGGAGAAGAAGTCATGTTGTGTCGTTTCTGTATTCAAGCCATTCAATACAATTGGGTTGACTTGTTTTACCTCAAAGATCGGATCAAAACCTAAGTTCATCAATGCCTTGTTTGCATTGTAACGAACATATTCTTTAACCTCAGCAGTCAAACCTACCTCAGTATAGATCTCTTCGGTATATTTCAGTTCGTTTTCATATAGGTTATAAAGTAAAGCCAAGAAACGTGCTTTCACCTGATCTTGATTCTTTAATTTTTTGAATTGATCTTGTGCCATCAATCCTACGAACACACCGTGAATAGATTCGTCAGCGATGATTTTCTTAATAATATCTGCTGAGGCAACCATTTCACCTTGACCACATAACCATAAGGGTAGGAAGAAGCCAGAGTAGAATAAGAAGGATTCCAACAATACAGAAGCTGCCATAGCCATGTAGATCTCTTCATCGGAAGCATCTTCTTTATCGATAGCGCGGTAATAACCGTCGATCATCTGCGCTTTGTATTGCAGGTATTTATTTTGTTGAACCCACTCGAAGATATCATTGATTTCAGCTGTCGTTGAAACCGTTGTGAATATAGTGGAATATGATTTCGCGTGAATGGCTTCCATCATACACATATAGGACAATACAGCTTTATTTTGTAAAGTATCTATGTGGTCGATAATTTTTGGCATACCCGTATGACTCTGCAACGTATCTAACAGGGTCAAACCACCTAATGCTTTTTTATAGGCATCTTTCATTTCTGGGCTGATACGTTTCCAACTATCGATATCTTTTGATGGAATGTATTCGGTGTCAATCCAGAATTGA
>JAQZAZ010000103.1 GCA_029239355.1 Sphingobacterium sp. | reverse complement strand
TTTTCCCGAGGACTACCTGCTTGTTATTGATGAAAGCCATGTTACTTTGCCTCAGTTAAGGGCTATGTATGGTGGTGACCGTTCACGCAAAGTATCTTTGGTAGAGCATGGTTTTAGATTGCCAGCAGCGTTGGATAATAGGCCACTCAATTTCCCGGAATTTGAATCGTTGACCAATCAAACTATTTATGTCTCTGCTACCCCTGGAGACTATGAACTTCAACAGACCGAAGGTGTTGTTGTTGAGCAGGTCATCCGTCCAACCGGATTATTGGATCCTGTTATTGAGGTCCGTCCAGCTATCAATCAGGTAGATGATTTCTTAGAGGAGGTCGACAAGACAATCAAAGAGGGTGGCCGTATCTTAGCGACGACGCTGACCAAACGGATGGCTGAGGAATTATCCAAATATATGACCAAGCTAAACTTGAAAGTGCGTTATATACACTCCGAAATTAAAACCCTGGAACGAGTGGAGATTTTACGGGGATTGCGTTTGGGCGAGTTTGATATTTTAGTAGGTGTGAATTTGCTTCGGGAAGGATTGGATTTGCCTGAAGTGACACTTGTGGCTATTCTTGACGCTGATAAGGAAGGTTTTTTACGCTCGGAACGCTCGCTAATCCAAACGATCGGGCGTGCCGCCCGGAATGATAAAGGGCGGGTTATTATGTACGCGGATAGAATGACGGATAGTATGCGTGTAACAATAGACGAAACAAATCGTCGGCGGGATAAGCAAATGAACTATAATGTTGAACATGGCATTACTCCTCGAACGGTAGGTAAGACGAGGGAGGAGATCCTGGAGCAAACCTCTGTTGCCGATTTCTCGGGAATTGAGCCAAAGATTTATGTTGAGCCAGATCCTACACAAGTTATTGCTGCTGATCCTGTCATGCAGTACCTGAGTGAAAAAGATCTGAAGAAGGCCGTCGATAATGTTCGCAAGAAAATGGACAAAGCAGCGAAAGAAATGGATTTCTTGGAAGCAGCAAAATACCGCGACGAAATGTTCTCTTTGGAGAAGCTCTATGATGAACGCTTCCAGTCGTAATATTAGCAACTGAATTATTTAGGGCTATCCAGCCTTCTTGGGCAGCCCTACTTTTATTTAATCTTGCAGGTCTTCTATAGTATCGTCTCATAGATTTGATTCTCAGGGAGTACGAATTTACATTCTGGCCTCCTCTTTTGCTTTCAAATCTTCGTTCGATATGCATCATAAAAACAGGCTACATTTATTTACTTAAAATTGTTCAAATATTAACATATTTTGCAAAAATCAAATTCTTCTCAGTAAATTAGAGCTTTAATCTAAACTAAAGCATACTTACAATGAAAAAGCCTATTCTCGTTGTCAAATTTGGATCGGCTTCTATTACCACGAAAGAGGGAGAAGTTGATGAACGTATTGTTTTGGAGATTGCCCGACAGATTGCTTCTTTACAGAAGAAATACAATATTGTCCTGGTATCTTCGGGTGCTGTTGCTGCCGGCAAGCGTTTTCTCCCCAGTTACACAGGCACGCTGTCGGAGCGGAAAGCTGCAGCTGCTATTGGGAATCCAATATTGATTAATACGTATTCAACTTATTTCAGACCTTTCAAGATTTCATTGGCGCAAAGTTTATGTGAAAGGCATCATTTTTCCAATCGAGACCAGTTTCTCCAGTTAAAGAACACTTATGAGGAACTATGGCGCAACAACGTTATCCCGGTAGCAAATGAAAATGATGTAGTGAGTAATAAAGAGTTGAAGTTTTCGGATAACGATGAACTGGCAACGCTGATTGCGGTTGGATTTGGGGCTGAAAAATTATTGTTTAGTACCTCTGTTCCGGGCGTCTTGGATGCAAATAATAAAATTATAGAAAAGATCGAAACCATTGATCGGGGTATCTTGGGATTAGCAAGAAAGGATAAGTCAGCTGTAGGATTAGGCGGGATGACTTCAAAATTGAATTTTGCCCGTCTTGCCAATCAGATGGGCATCGAGGTTGTTATTTTTAGCATGCAGACTGAAGATGCGATCACAAAAGCCATCAAACATGAGACGGGCACGCTGTGCTTGCCTGAGAGCAAAAAGATCTCCTCGCGAAAAAAATGGTTGGCGAGTGGGAGCCTAATTAAAGGTGAGTTGATGGTCGATCGTGGTGCCGAGGAGGCTTTATTAAAACATAAAAGCTTATTGGCTGTTGGCGTCACCCGCATTGTCGAACATTTTGAGAAAGGAGAGGTGTTGAACATAGTGAATCTCGAAGGTCTGACGGTGGCCGTGGCCCGTGCAAAAATGGATTCGTCCTTATTATCCCAATCCAGTAAAAAGAATTTAGAAATTGCGCATGCAAATGATATCGTATTGTTATGAGTGAATCAATAATCAAACAACTGAAGTCGGCAGCGAAGGCGAAGCAGTTCTTGCAACAATTTGCGCCTGAGGCCAAAAAGACAACTTTAAATGCCATCGCATCGGAACTTATTGAAAAAGAAGCACTTATCCTGAATGCCAATAAAATGGATTTGGATCGTATGGATGATGGAGATCCAAAGAAAGACCGTCTTCTGCTGAATAGTGATCGCTTACAGGCACTATCAGCTAGCGTAAAACAGATTGCTGATCTAGTAGATCCGACCGATCAGCTGTTGTTCAAGAAAATTTTACCCAACGGATTAGAAATAGAGAAAATAACGGTCCCGCTCGGTGTTGTCGGGGTGATCTATGAGTCCCGTCCAAATGTAACGATAGATGTCGCAGCTCTTTGCCTCCAATCGGGCAATGTTTGTTTGTTGAGAGGTGGCTCCGATGCATTATATACAAATGAGGCTTTGTTGAACGTCATTCATGGCGTCTTGGAACGACAGGGCATCACAAAAGATATCGTCCAATTGTTGCCCGTCGACCGTAAGCACGTATCGGAATTGCTGGAGGCAACCAAATATGTTGACATTATTATTCCGCGCGGTTCACAGTCTTTGATAGATTTTGTCCGGGCAAATGCCAAGGTTCCTGTTATTGAAACCGGAGCCGGTGTATGCCACACCTATGTGGATAACACTGCCGATCTCGAAATGGCAGCAAAGATTGTGGCCAATGCCAAGATCTCAAGACCATCGGTGTGTAATTCTTTGGACACAGTTTTAGTAGATCAGAATGTGGCACCGGAGTTTTTAATTAAGTTGGCGCCTTATCTTGAAAATGCTGCAGTGGAGGTATTTGCGGATTCCTTTGCATTTAAGCTATTGGAGCAGCAAAGATTTTCAAATTTAGTGGCGGCGGAAGAGGCGGATTTTGGAAGAGAATTTCTAGATTTGAAGTGTTCGATAAAAACGGTCAATGGACTGGACGAAGCATTGGAACATATCGAAAAGTATTCTTCAAAACATTCGGAGTGTATTGTGTCTTCAAACGAGTTGGCTATCGAGCGGTTTTTGAATGAAGTGGACGCCGCAGCGGTATATGCAAATGCTTCCACACGTTTTACGGATGGTGGGGAATTTGGATTGGGAGCAGAAATAGGTATCTCCACGCAGAAACTGCATGCACGTGGGCCCTTTGCATTGGAAAAATTGGTAACAGAAAAATGGATTGTCCGCGGTAATGGACAGATCCGATAATAGATTTCAAAATGGGAGTAAGTTTTAAAAAAGATTTAATGGTGCGTTGGGTTGAAGATATCGGAAAATTTCTTCGCATATGGATCGAGGGTTATGATGCTTTTGCTGAGCCTAGTGATCCGGCTTTATTTGCAGATGCCTATCAAAAGTTTTTTGAAAAAGACCGGGATTTTTACCTAAAGCTTTCCGACGATGAACTTACTTCCTACACAAAAGAAGATTTGCAAGCACAGCAGCTACATCCACTGGCATTGACTTTCTTCTTTGATGGGTTGAATGCACAGGGTGAAGAGCAGCAGAATTTATTGCGGAAAGCAAAACTCATCTTAAATTTGGCTATGGCTGAGACGGCGAGTTTTTCCTTTCAGGATTATCAATACCTGTCGATGATAGATAGTAAATTGAATAATCAATAAGAAAGCATGTCCATTTTTTAAGAGTGGACATGCTTTCTTATTGATCTTATCACTTTTACCGCAAAATTTCCCGTGCGATGACCAGACGTTGTATTTCAGACGTTCCCTCGTAGATCTGCGTGATCTTGGCGTCGCGCATTAATCGTTCGACATGGTATTCTTTCACATAGCCATAGCCACCATGCACCTGCACAGCTTCGACCGTATGTTTCATGGCTACCTCAGAGGCATGGAGCTTGGCCATTGCGGCCTCCTTTCCATACGGCAGTCCCTGATCTTTAGTCCACGCAGCCTTATAGGTCAATAGTCGGGCCGTTTCAATATCGACTTCCATATCGGCCAGTTTAAATTGGATGGCCTGATGTTCTGAAATGGGTTTTCCAAATGTTTTGCGTTCCTTGGCATAGGCAAGTGCCAGATTGTAAGCACCAGCAGCAATCCCTAATGCTTGTGCAGCAATCCCTATACGGCCCCCATCGAGCGTTTTCATGGCAAATTTAAATCCAAAGCCATCCTCACCAATTCGATTTTCTTTTGGTACTTTAACGTCCGAAAATAATAGCGAATGTGTATCCGAACTTCGAATTCCCAGTTTATTTTCCTTTGGTCCAATGCTGAAGCCCGGTAAACCTTTTTCAACAATTAATACATTGATTCCTTTATGACCTTTTTCTGGATGAGTCTGTGCAATAACGAGGTAGATATCGGCGTGACCACCGTTTGTAATCCAGTTCTTCGTGCCATTCAACAGATAATGGTCACCTTTGTCTTCGGCTGTTGTATGTTGTGAGGAGGCGTCCGAGCCTGCCTCGGGTTCCGAAAGTGCAAATGCTCCCAGTTTCTCCCCCTTGGCGAGTGGAACCAGATACTTTTGTTTTTGCTCTTCAGTTCCGTAAGCGTTGAGTCCATATAGTACCAAAGAATTATGTGCTGAAACAATAACGGCAGCAGAGGCATCAATTTTGGCGATTTCCTCCAATACCAAAACATAGGCGAGGGTATCCATGCCAGCACCACCGTAGGCCTCTGGGGTCATGATACCCATAAAGCCAAGTTCGGCCATTTGTTTAACAAAATCTGCTGGAAATTGAGCTTCTTCATCCCGTTGTATGACACCTGCTTTTAGTTCCTGAGCAAACTCCCGCGCTGCATCACGGATCATCTTATGTTCTTCGCTTAATTCAAAGTTCATGTTATCTCAATTTTATGGTTTATAACTTATTCGTGCGATCTTTTATACAAATCGTTTTGAAGCAAAATATTTGACCTTATGCCTGTGGAGCTAATTTTTGCCACTTATTAGAAGCTAGCTTACACCCAAATATACAAAATATATATTATGCCTGCATAGTATTTAGGTCCTATTTTTTCATTTGAATCTAAAAAAGCGGGTAATTATTTGTTTGCTAAATTTAATCTACTATATTTGTAGAGTATGTAGTTTTGAACATATTTAAATGATAAGATTATGAGTTTAAGATTAGGAGACGAAGCGCCAAATTTTAAAGCGCAAACGACAATCGGTGAAATAGATTTTCACGATTATATTAAAGATAGCTGGGTGGTATTCTTTTCACATCCATCTGATTATACACCGGTATGTACAACAGAGTTGGGACGTACCGCGAAATTGAAGTCTGAATTTGATAAAAGAGGTGTCAAAGCGATTGCATTAAGTGTGGATAATGTAAATGATCACCTGAACTGGATCAAGGATATCAATGAAACGCAGCAAACTGAGGTGAATTTTCCGGTTATTGCCGATGAAGACCATCATATTTCTGAGCTTTACGATATGATTCATCCGAATGCTTCAGCCACCGCTACTGTGCGCTCGGTTTTCATTATTGGTCCGGATAAAAAGATAAAATTGACCTTGACTTATCCAGCCTCTACAGGGCGTAATTTTGATGAGATCTTACGGGTGATAGATTCGTTACAACTCACTGCAGACTATCAAGTTGCCACACCTGCTGATTGGAAACATGGAGAGGATGTTATTGTTGTGCCTGCTATCAAGACCGAAGACATTCCCGCAAAATTTCCAAAAGGATTTAAGGAGATAAAGCCTTATCTGAGAACAACTCCGCAACCTAATTTATAATAATTTAGTTAAAATTTTTATACACGAAAATGGAGTGTCCGAGAAGAGAAGACGCTCCATTTTTTTTTGGTCATCTCTTATCTTCTTTTCATACTTAGGACATCCTTTATTCTACGTTGAAAGGTTTCTCCGTGAAATAACCCACTTTTACATGGAAATTGCGGTGTTAAGCTATATCCACCACTGTGGCAAAAAAGAAAAAGGCGGTACTTTGCAGTTCCGCCTTTTTATAGTATAAGATTCGATCTTAATAGACCTTAACCATATAAATATAGTCTTGTAATTTTTTGATTTGTTCGGTCCTTGGTAAACCTGCCAAAGCATTCTTTTTATTGATTTTAACGCCTGTGGTCAATGAGTCGCTTGGGATATCAGCAAGCGCATTCATGATTGATTTGGTTTTGATGGCAAAAGCAGCGCCATCTATTCCGCGTTGTTTACCAGAGATAATACCGATCACATTACCTCTACTATCCAGTACTGGACCACCACTGTTCCCTGGATTGACAGGAACGGATATTTGATAAGCAATGGTGTCACCTGCATAACCCGTTGAAGAGCTCAAGTATCCTTGACCATATACCGCTTCATCACGAGGGAAGCCGATGGTGTAGATATCTTCTCCTAAATCCGATGTAGATGTTTTGAACGTATAAGGCAAGCTTTTAGCCTTTTTAAAGTTTTTATCTGCGATGTATAGGATTGCTAAATCTTTGCTGGCATCCGTATGAACGACTTGAGCCTTATAAGATTCTCCTTTGCTATTTTGCAGATAAATGGAATCTGCTCCACTGACTACGTGATAATTCGTCACGACATAGCCATCTGTTGTTAGCATAAAACCTGTCGCTCCAAATTGGCTCTCGCTACTTTTAACCGACTTGTTATCATTCATATCCCTGATCGCAGCGTTATGTGCATTTACGTTCTTTTTAACATTATTCATGTCCCGACGTAATGCGCTGTAATCCGAAGAAGCTTTTTCCAAGTTGCTATAATAGCCACTAAGCCATAAGGTGCCAAATACCGCAAACACTGCCACAACTGCAGCTACTAGAGAGCTCGCTTTTATCCGTTCCCAAAGTGAAATAACAGTAGATTGTTTTATCGGAACCACTTTCGTGGTTTTACCTTGGGATTTATGATATTCCTTGGCTGAGTTTGCCAATACTTTTTTGAAATCAAGCCTTTGGCTAGTTTCCTTCATATCGGTAACAAAGTCGCGGTGTTGTTGTAATTGGGCAGCATACGAAGGGTTTTCAGCACAAAAAGATTCGAAAGCAGCTTTTTCCGCTGCAGGCAATTCCCCGCGCAGGTATTGGTCGGCCAATTCGAAAAATTCTCTTTGATTCATTGTTCCCATGGTGTTACTCAAATTTTAATCTGTTGAAAAAAATATTTTTTTCAGCCGTTGTAGGCATTTATACTTTTGAGTCTTGGCATTATCTGTATTGGTATACCCAAATTTTTCACAGATGTCCTGCATCGAGTGGTTTAAGATATAGAAATCATGTAAGATTGTCTTACAGGGTTCACCCATTTTCTTCAGTGCAAGCTCCATTTGATCAAACTTTTTCTCAAGTTCTTGATGCTGTTGTAAATCTTCTTCCTCAAATAAAGAGTCTTCATAACCGCTAATGTCACTATTGCCAAAACCAGCACGATTGAGTTGCTTTAGCCAAAGCCTCCGGCAAATCGAGTAAAGATATGTTTTTAGTTTGCTGCTTAGTTCAAAGCCGCCTTTGGCAACTTTATCATAGAGCACAATCACAGCTTCCTGAAAAATATCCTTTGCTTCATCCTCACTTCCATTGTTTTGCAGTATCATATGGCTTATGGACGGATAATATCGTTTATAGATACTATCTATCGCCAAGCTATTGCCTTCTTTAAGGCCTTCAATGATTTGCTCATCATTTTCTAGCAGGACTGATTTACTGAATTTACTCACCTATTAATACCTTAATGCCTAAATTGTAACCCTTTGAAAAATAAAAATCTCCAAAATATTTTCAAACGTAAACTTTTATTTGTTTAACGCGAAATCTATGCCCAAAAATACTGCTTATTCCCTGAAACCGAAAGCATTTGTTTTTTTCTCAATTTTCAGTCGGGCGATATATCATCTGCTTTTTCTATGTATCGAAAAAGTTTCGCAATCGAGTGCTTTAATAATCTGCTTGTTATTCCTCTTAAATGAAGTTACATTTGGTTTCCTGAACTAAAATGCTTAAATACATTATGTTAAGAAAATTCGTAATCTTTTCAACCTTACTGGCCTCGATGATGTCACTGCATTCAACCTCGGCGATAGGCCAGTCTTCGACAGCTCCTATTACAGGCTTCCAGTATGAGGATATAGTAGCTCCAAAAGGAAATGAGTGGGAATCGCCACAATTGCTATCCCTCAATAAGGAATTACCACACGCTTCATTCTTTTCCTTTTCAAACGTCGAAACCGCAAGAAAAGTACTTCCCGAGCATAGTAACTTTTGGCGTTCACTCAATGGTTCTTGGAAGTTCCATTGGGTAAAGGCACCGGATGAGCGGCCAAAGGATTTTTATGATCCTAACTATGATGTCAATGCCTGGGAGTCCGTACCCGTTCCAATGAGCTGGAACATCTTTGGTATTCAGAAGGATGGCAGCTTAAAATATGGTGTGCCTATTTACACCAACCAGCGCGTGATTTTTCAACACCAGGTCAAGGTAGATGACTGGCGTGGAGGGGTGATGCGTACACCTCCGCAAGATTGGACCACTTATGTATACCGTAATGAAGTCGGTTCATACCGCCGTAATTTCACCGTTCCGAAAGACTGGGATGGGCGTGAGGTATTTCTCAATTTCGATGGAGTAGACTCATTTTTCTACCTCTGGGTGAATGGCAAGTACGTCGGGTTTTCAAAAAATTCAAGAAACCTTGCCTCATTTAATATCTCATCTTTCTTAAAAAAGGAGGGTGAGAACGTTTTGGCCGTGGAAGTTTATCGCAGCTCCGACGCTTCATTCTTAGAAGATCAGGATATGTTTCGTTTGCCGGGAATATTTCGCGATGTATCCCTGACTTCAACACCCAAGATCCAAATTCGTGATCTGGCAGCAATTCCGACATTGGATGACCATTATGAGGATGGTGCACTGAAAATTACCGGTACCGTCCGTAATTTGGGCAGTAAGAAAGCTGAAGGGTATAAGCTTGTCTATTCCTTATATAAAAATAAACTGTACAGCGATGAAAATACCTTGGTAGACCAGGCTGAAGCATCTGCTGTTGTTCCGCAATTGGATGCGAAGGCTTCGAACAGTATTGAAGCGACATTAGCGGTAAAAAATCCAGATAAATGGTCCGCTGAACTTCCTTATCGGTATACGTTGGTAGCCGAATTGAAGGACAAGAAAAATAAAACGATCGAGACTGTTTCAACCTATGTCGGATTTCGGAAGGTTGAAATTAAAGATACCAAGGCGTCTGATGACGAATTTGGCCTTGCTGGACGTTATTACTACATCAATGGCAAAACGGTTAAGCTGAAAGGTGTGAACCGCCATGAGACGAATCCTGAGCATGGGAAAGTTGTTACCCGGGAGCAGATGGAAGCTGAAGTGAAGTTGATGAAAAGCGCCAATATCAATCATGTGCGTAATTCACATTATCCAGAACCTGCATATTGGTATTACCTCTGTGACAAATATGGTATCTATCTTGAGGATGAGGCGAATATCGAAAGCCACCAATATTATTATGGAAAAGAGTCCCTTTCTCATGTCCCAGAATGGAAAAATGCGCATGTGGCACGTAATATCGAAATGGTGCATGCGACCATTAATCATCCTTCTATTGTGATTTGGTCGCTCGGAAATGAGGCTGGTCCTGGAGATAATTTTGTGGCCGCTTATGATGCGATCAAGAAAATCGATACCTCAAGACCTATCCAATACGAACGTAACAACACAATAGTGGATATGGGTTCAAATCAGTACCCATCTATTGACTGGGTCAGAGGAGCCGTCAAGGGAACTTACAAATTGAAGTACCCATTCCATATCTCCGAGTACTCGCACTCAATGGGAAATGCTGTCGGTAACCTGATCGATTACTGGGAAGCTATTGAGTCGACAAACTTTTTCATGGGTGGGGCAATATGGGATTGGATTGATCAATCCATGTATTACTATGATAAGAAAACCGGTGAACGTTTTTTTGCTTATGGTGGTGATTTTGGCGACAAACCTAACGATGGTACCTTCGTCAACAATGGATTGATCTTTGCCGATATGAAACCCAAACCTCAATATTATGAGGTCAAAAAGGTTTATCAAAATGTAGGGGTTAAAGCTATCGATATTCAACAAGGAAAAATTGAGCTATTCAATAAAAACTATTTCAAAGATCTTAGTGACTATCAGGTTCTATGGTCCCTGTTCAAAGATGGGGTAGCTGTTGCTGGAAGCACGGGTACAATAGCCACTGCCGATCTACCCCAAGCGCGCCAGAAAAAACAAGTTGTCCTACCGATCGAATACGCTAAATTGGATGCGGGATCTGAATATTTTGTCAAGGTTCAATTTTTGCTCAACGAGGATAAGCCATGGGCAAATAGGGGCTTTGTTCAAATGGAGGAACAGCTGTTGGTTAAAGCCGCTGAAAACAAACCGTTGATTTCGTCTGTTGCCAATGGGAAAAATCCTGTGCTTTCCAAAGAAGGTGAGTTGCAGGTGGTAAAAGGGGATCAGTTTGTTGCAAAATTTGACAAGAAGATTGGGTCAATCTATAGCTTAGTGTATGCTAACAAGCAAATTATACGGGATGGTGAAGGACCTAAACTAGATGCGTTGCGTGCACCTGTCGATAATGATAACTGGGCTTATCAGCAATGGTTTGAAAAGGGCTTACATAATTTAAAGCACAAAGTATTGTCTTCAAACAGCTATACGAAGAAAGATGGTACAGTCGTTTTGGCATTTACAATTGAGTCGCAAGCTCCTTATGGTGCTTCTTTATTGGGTGGAACATCGGGGACCTATACACTCAAAGAGCATACAGATAAGCCATTTGGCAATGATGATTTCAAATTTACCAGCAATCAGATCTGGACGATATATAAGGATGGTTCGATTGAGTTATCATCTAGTATCACTTCCAACAATGCAAGTGTTGTATTGGCAAGATTGGGATACTCCTTGCAATTGCCAGGTGAGTTTGGTAACTACAGCTATTATGGACGTGGTCCGATCAATAACTATGCGGATCGTAAGACGGCACAATTTATTGAATTGCATAAAAGCACCGTAAAAGATCAATTCGTACCTTGGCCCAACCCGCAAAATATGAGTAACAATGAGGATGTGCGTTGGACATCTTTGACCAATAAGGATGGACAAGGAGCGATCTTTATTGCAAAGGAACATCTCGCTACGTCCGCATTGGAATATAGTGAACTAGAATTGACATTTGCATCGCACCCTTATCAATTACCAAAGAGCTCCGGTGTGCATTTGCATTTGGACGCTGCGGTCACAGGTCTCGGGGGTAATAGCTGCGGACAAGGGCCGCCATTGGAAAAAGACCGTGTGAAAGCGGTACCAACTTCAATCGGTTTTATTATCCGTCCGATCCAGCAAAATGATTACCTAGCCAAAGCTCATGTTGCTACAGCTGGAGATGCTCCTATTTCTTTCGCTAGAAGTTCGACAGGCGAAGTGTCCATTCTTTCGGGAAATCAAATGGATACAGTGTTATATACCTTGAACAATGGGAAAGCTAATACTTATACGAATGCTTTTGATCTGCGTCAAGGGGGAACAATAACGGCCTGGTACAAGGGGAATGAAAAACTAAAAGTAACACAGCACTACAGCAAGATAGAGACGGTTCCGATGGAGGTCGTCTTTGCTTCCAGCCAGGAGACCGGAGAAGGCGATGCCAAGAACCTATTGGATGGCGATCCTACCTCGATCTGGCATACGATGTATTCAGTTACTGTCGCTCAATATCCGCATTGGGTTGATTTTGATGCCGCGAGTGTGAAGACGATCAAAGGTTTTACATTTTTGCCGAGAGCGGATGGCGCAAATGGCGATATCAAGGATTATAAAATTCAGGTAAGTAAAGATGGTAAAAACTGGGAAGATGTGATGTCGGGTACATTCGAGCGAAATAAAAAACTCAAAACCGTTCGTTTTGAGAAACCTGTCAAGGGACGTTATATTCGCTTTACCGCATTAAATTCACAACGTGGCGATGATTTCGCTTCAGGAGCAGAGTTTGCTGTTATCGCGGAATAAAGCATAAACTAGATGCGATTAAAGCCAGCACTTGGGAACAGGGGTGCTGGCTTTTTTGTTTTATATATCAGGTTTCAGTAAATGCTTCCGTTTCTACGGATTCAATACGTCTCAATAAATGAAAGGAACCTGTTCATTGCATGGTAATACTGACGGTTAAGTCTCTGGTATCAGGGAGCAGACAGAACACTATAGGGGTAGAAAATGTCGGTAGTAGCGTGGTTCACTCCTGTAGGTTCGTTAAAAAACTGGATCTAAAGGGGTTAAAAAGCCTGTTGAATAATTTTTATAAACTTATTGCTGAGAATGTTCCAGCGCTTGTGTATTTTTAACACAGTTTAAACCAAGATCATCATTATCATATGGAAATAGACCAACGGGCGAATGCCCCGTTTACGGCGTATCAAAAACTCGTGGTGTTTTTGCTGGCGATTACACAATTTACCGTCGTGCTCGATTTTATGGTGATGTCACCGATGGGCGATATCCTGATGAAGGCCATCGATCTAACACCAGCTCAATTTGGCATTGCAGTTTCAGCCTATGCTTTTAGTGCCGGCGCATCTGGACTATTGACTGCTGGTTTTGCCGATCGCTTCGACCGAAAGAAGCTTTTGCTGTTTTTTTATTCCGGTTTCATTATCGGGACCTTCTTCTGCAGTTTCGCCAATGACTATTGGACACTGGTTGCAGCGCGTGTGGTGACCGGATTATTTGGCGGTGTCATTGGATCGATTTCGATGGCTATCATTACTGATATATTTACGCTTCAGCAAAGAGGACGCGTCATGGGCTTTGTGCAGATGGGCTTTGGCGCCAGTCAGGTTCTGGGGATTCCAATAGGACTGTATATCGCAAATAACTGGGGCTGGCATAGTGCTTTCCTGTGGATCGCAGTAATGGCTTTGGTTATCGTCATTATCATTGCGGTTAAATTAATTCCTATTACGGCACATATCGGTCTTCAGAAGCGTCAATCGGCACTTAAACATCTTTGGACTACTTTTTCACAAAAGGAATACCGCATTGGCTTTTTGGCTACTGCGCTGCTCTCCATCGGCGGTTATATGATGATGCCTTTTGGAAGTGCTTTCGCCGTCAATAATCTGAACGTTAGCCATGAACAGCTACCCCTGTTATTTATGATATCCGGTGTTGCTTCATTGATTATTATGCCTATCGTTGGTAAATTAAGCGACCGTTACGATAAATTTAAAATCTTTGCTTTCGCATCGCTATGGTTGATGGTTGTTGTATTGATTTATACCAATCTGGGCATTACGCCATTTTATTTGGTCATTTTTTTGAATATACTGATGATGGCTGGTATTCTGAGTCGTATGACGCCTTCTTCGGCTTTGATCAGTGCGGTTCCTGAGATGAAAGACAGAGGGGCATTTATGAGCATTAGTTCGTCCTTACAACAGTTGGCTGGGGGAGTAGCAGCCTCTCTTGCCGGGGTTATCATTGTGCAACAGACCAAGGAAAGTCCGTTGGAGCATTATCCGACACTGGGAATTATCGTCGTTCTACTCTCCGTGGTGAGCATGTTTATGTTGTATCGTGTCAGTAGGATGATTAAGCGAAGACGTCCGGTTTCGTAAAACAAAATTGTTTGTATCACTATTAATACTTCAGGAGAGATTTGTATTATGGAAGAAAAAATTGTTAAGTATGTCCATCCCAATGGAGAGATAGCAGTCCTATGGCTCCCCGAGCGATGTGAACACGCTGCGGTATGTGTTAAAAGTTTGCCGAAAGTATATCATCCAAAAGATAGACCGTGGATTACAGTGCAAAATGCCCGTACAGCAGAATTGATCGATCAGATTAAGCGTTGTCCTTCGGGAGCGCTGCGGTATGAATTAAAAAATAGGTGAAGAAATTCGTGTAACAAAAAAAAGCATCATTTTATTCAAATGATGCTTTTTTTGTTGGCGGTCTGGACGGGACTCGAACCCGCGACCCCATGCGTGACAGGCATGTATTCTAACCAGCTGAACTACCAGACCAACAAGGTGTTTTTTAAAATTTTAGCGGTCTGGACGGGACTCGAACCCGCGACCCCATGCGTGACAGGCATGTATTCTAACCAGCTGAACTACCAGACCTCAA
>JAQZAZ010000102.1 GCA_029239355.1 Sphingobacterium sp. | reverse complement strand
GTGCCTGCGACACTAGACATAAGCCGATAAATAGCATTGACGCTATAAATTTCTTTGTTTTCATTAAATCGCTTTTTTGTACAACATTTAACTTTTAAATTCAGTACTGTCATCTATTTTGGACAGCACTGTTGCGAATATAATACAATATCAGTTTAAGGTCAAATTTTTTTTAGGCGATTTAACACAATTTTAACAATTTTAACATCTTTCTTAACACTTTTTGGATCTATTGAAATTTAATAAGTATGTCGAGCTTTTACTACAACAGGTTGAGCTTTCTCAAGGGAATAAAATAATGGACTTATGTTAGAATACCACTGTTTTAGGTTAGTTTTTGTGAAACTGAAAAAAAATATTAATTTTCTTTAGGAATGTGATAATATTAGTTCTATATTTACAACACATAAGTAAAACAATGAAGACAAATACAATTATTACAACGATTATTATTACCACCGGGATAAAACTTAGGAGGAAGTAGTTTCATTGTATATAATTGTAGACATAATATTCGAAGCGCTTTCCTCAAAAAGGAAAGCGCTTTTTTTTATTACTTAAATCAAACTAAACAAACAGTATAAATCAGTATGAAAGTTTTAAAATTTGGAGGAACTTCAGTCGGAACAGTAGAAAGCCTCAAAGGGGTCTTAAGTATTGTTAAGAAATCCTACGATGCTAAGGAAAAGCCCCTGGTGGTGTTATCTGCCATGTCGGGTGTCACAAATTTACTAACCCAGTTGGCGGAAGATGCTGCAGAAGGTAAGTCTTTCTCCGAAGGGCTTAAGTCATTGGAGGATAAGCATTTTTCGGTTGTGAAAGAACTCTTGGCTGTTAAGTTCCAAAACCCGGTCTTTACCAAGCTCAAATTATTTTTCAATGAGATCGAAGATCTTCTCCAAGGAATTTTTGCACTGAAGGAGCTAAGTAATCAAAGTAAGGACTTGATTCTGAGTTATGGTGAGCGATGCTCTAATTATATGGTTTCTAAAGTAATGGAACAGTACATACCGGAGTCTCTATTTATAGACGCCTCACATTATGTAAAGACCGATTCCAACTTTGGGAATGCGCACCTAAATGAGTCCTTGACGGAGCAGCTCGTGAAATCATTGTATATTAGCCACGGCGACAAACTTCTGTTTGTGACTGGTTTTATCGGCAGCAATGAGCATGGCCGTATTACCACTTTAGGGCGTGGCGGATCGGATTATACCGCAGCAATCTTTGGCTCTATACTTGATGCCACAGCAATTGAAATCTGGACTGACGTTAATGGAATGCTGACTGCTGATCCCAGGATTGTGAAAAAAGCTTTTTCACTCCCAGTGCTTTCCTATACTGAAGCAATGGAGCTATCTTATTTTGGCGCTAAAGTAATCTATCCACCTACTATGATCCCCGCATTTTTGAAAAAGATCCCGATCGTTATCCGGAATACTTTTGAACCTGATTTCTCAGGTACAGTAATCCAGTTTGACAGTGGAAAGACAGCGTTACCAATCAAAGGGATTTCCTCGATCTCGGACATTTCTGTAATTAATCTGAGCGGATCGGGAATGATCGGTAAATCAGGGTTTAGCGGACGACTTTTTACCTTGTTGGCTAGAGAACAAATTAACGTTGTATTGATCACGCAGTCTTCTTCGGAACATAGCATCACCTTTGCGGTTAACCCCTCGGACGCGAAGCGCGCAATACAGTTGATTGAAATTGAATTCGAACTGGAAATCCAGGCAAATAAGTTGGTCATTCCCGCTATTGAGGAAAACTTATCGGTATTAGCTATTGTGGGTGAAAATATGAAACGGACGCCGGGGATGGCCGGAAGATTATTTGCTGCCCTTGGGCGGAATGGTATCAACGTGCGCGCGATCGCGCAAGGCTCATCTGAATACAATATCTCTGTTATCATAGGTAAAGAAGATTTGGCGAAAGCACTCAACGCTGTTCACGATGCTTTCTTTGCAGAGTTGAAAAAAACATTGCATGTGTTTAACATCGGTACAGGTAATATTGGCGCGACGCTATTTAAACAATTGGAAGAGCAACATGACTTTCTGCTTGATAAAAATGATATCGAGATCAAAGTAGTCGGAATTTCCAATAGTCGTAAGATGCTGTTCAATACCGAAGGCGTGGAGCTAAAAAGTTGGTCTGCCGAGCTCGAGGAAAATGGTTCTGAGGCTGATCTAGCTTTATTTATTGAAAAGATGAAGGCGCTTAACCTACCCAACTGTGTATTTATTGATAATACTGCGAGCAAATTGCCTGCGACATATTATGAGGATATTTTTAAATCCAATATCTCCATTGTAACCTGCAATAAAATCGCGAATTCCGGAAAGTATGCACAGTACAAGATACTTCGCGATACCGCACATAAACATGGAGTGGATTTTTTCTATGAAACGAATGTTGGCGCTGGACTGCCTATTGTCAGAGTTCTTAAAGATCTGATGCTCAGTGGAGATCGGATCTTAAAGATCGAAGCTATTCTTTCAGGGACTATTTCTTACATCTTCAACAATTTTAAAGATGACGTTTCTTTTTTCAATGTGGTAAAGAAGGCGCAGGAACTGGGCTATACCGAGCCTGATCCAAGGGATGATTTGGGGGGAATTGACTTTATGCGTAAGATGTTGATTTTAGCGCGAGACGCTGGTTATGCCGTGGAAGCGGAAGATGTGGATCTAGGGGCAATTCTTCCAGAAACTTGTCTGAAGGCCGATACTGTAGATTCCTTTTATGCGGAGCTCCAAAAAGAGAATGCCTATTTTGAAGATATGAAAGCAAGAGCTGTCCGTGAAAAAAAGGCAATCCGCTATATTGGAAAGCTAGAAAATGGAAAGGTTTCTATCGCTATTCAATTTGTAGATGAAAACCATCCTTTTTACGCGTTATCCGGTAGCGATAACATTATCTCTTTTACAACAGAACGATATAAAGACCGTCCTTTGGTGGTAAAAGGGCCTGGAGCAGGAGCAGAAGTAACTGCGGCGGGAGTCTTTGCAGATTTGGTTAACGTAGGTGCATAAACTATTTTGAAGGAAATAACGATTGAAGTAATGGCCAATAATTTAAATGTTGAATATCTAAAGGGTAAGGTCGTCGATTTAGACAAGATGTTGCCAGAAGTTCGCGTGTTTGCTCCTGCGACAGTAGCGAATATGATCTGTGGTTTTGATATACTGGGATTTGCCCTAGAGCAGCCAGGGGATGAAGTTATCATGCGACGCAAGCAGCAACCCGGGGTGACTATTAAGGAAATCACAGGAGATGAGGGTAGGCTCCCGCTCGATCCGGGTAAAAATACCGTATCCGCTTGTGTTCAGTATCTATTGCAAGCACTAAATATTGCGTCTAAGGTCGGCGTTGAAATTGAATTGCATAAGCACATGCCAATTGGGTCAGGTCTAGGATCTAGCGCAGCGAGCACCGTGGCTGGCCTTTTTGCGATTAATGCTATGCTGGGCGATCCATTAACAAAGGAAGAATTATTGCCGTTCTGTGTCGAAGGAGAACGCTTGGCCTGTGGTACTGGTCATGCTGACAATGTTGCGCCAGCACTATATGGTGGGATCACCTTGATTAGAGGCAATGAACCTTTGGATGTTATTTCTATTCCTTCACCGAAGGAATTAGTGGCAGCAGTGGTGTTTCCACAGGTGGATGTCCCTACACGTGATGCACGGCAATTAATCAAAGATAAAGTCTTATTAAAAGATGCTGTGACACAATGGGGCAATATTGCCGGACTGGTAGCAGCTTTATTTAAAGAAGATTATGATCTGATTTCCCGGAGCATGAAGGACATTCTTATAGAGCCCACGCGAGCAATATTGATTCCTCAGTTTTATGAAATGAAGGAAATTGCCCTACAGCATGGCGCCCTGAGTTTCGGTATTTCAGGTTCAGGTCCCTCGGTCGTCGCAATAACACGGGATGAGCAGGTCGCAAAAAATATTGCAGACAAAATTCAGGCACACCTTAAAGAAAACGAAATAGAGAGCTTCGGTTATGTTTCAAAGGTAAATCTTGAGGGGCCAAAGGTATTAAATTAAAATTTTTACTATACCACGGATATGTAATTGAGCGTGGTGTAAAGCACATCTTACTTTGTTGTAGAAAGCGCACATCGTGCACCTTTTAGATGATTCAGAATAGATGTAAATTAAAATATGTATTAAAAGATGAAATTTTACAGTACAAATAATAAAGCATTAGCTGTGTCTTTCAAAGATGCCGTATTTAATTCGCTGCCAGCAGATAAAGGATTATATATGCCTGAACAAATCCCGCAAATGGATCCTTTATTTATCAAAAATATCCAACAATATTCTTTGCAGGAAATTGCGTTAGAGGTAGCCTCGACACTTTTGGATAATGATATTCCTAAGCCGGATTTAAAGAAAATCGTCGATGAAGCGATTAATTTTGAAGCACCCATAAAATTCCTGAACGATAGTACGGCTGTACTGGAGCTATTTCACGGACCTTCTTATGCTTTTAAGGATTTTGGAGCTCGATTTATGAGCCGTATCATGGGATACTTTTCTAAAGCTGATGATAAATTGCTGGATGTACTCGTTGCAACTTCTGGCGATACCGGAGGAGCTGTAGCATTAGGTTTCTTGGGAGTAGAGGGGACTCGTGTGACCATATTATATCCCAAAGGTAAAGTTTCGGAAGTACAAGAGCTACAGTTAACCACGAACGGGAAAAATATACGTGCTCTTGAGGTCGATGGTACATTTGATGATTGTCAGGCGCTCGTGAAACAGGCTTTTAATGATGAAGCACTCAATCAAACTTTGCGATTGACATCTGCCAATTCAATCAATATTGCCCGATTGATCCCGCAAACTTTTTATTACTTTTATGCTTATGCCCAACTGAAATCACAAAGCATCAACGAAGTCGTGTTTACCGTGCCAAGTGGTAATTTTGGGAATATTGGTGCAGGTTTGCTCGCCTATAAAATGGGGCTTCCTGTCAAACATTTCGTGGCAGCGACAAATGTCAACGATACCGTACCGCGATTTCTTGTTTCAGGACAATACGAACCTAAACCTTCTATCCAGACATTGAGCAATGCCATGGACGTGGGTAACCCAAGCAACTGGGTACGTATTCAAGACCTGTTTGCAGGTAATATGGCGGAATTAAAGGCTATGCTTTCCTCTTATACCTTTACAGACGAAGAAACGAAAGAGGGAATGAATAAGCTTGTTCAGGAATCAAATTACATTGCCTGTCCACATACGGCGATTGCGTGGCTTGGTGCGAAAGCTTATGCTAAAGAAAATTCAGGTCATTACGCTTCGGTTTTCTTATCTACGGCACATCCCTGCAAATTCCCGGATGCAATTGATCCTGAAGTGTTCAAAGAAATTGCGCTTCCAGATGGCGCAAAAACATTGCAAGGAAAAGAAAAACTAGCGGAACCTTTGGAGGTAGACTTCGAAGCGTTCAAAAGATATCTAATCAACCATAACTAAACGCGGAGGGCTCCATTAGGAGCCCCTTTTTATGCTAAGATAGTTATCTATGTAATTCTTTAATTCGAGCTTTTTGCTTTTATCGGAAATTAAATCATAAATCGGTATTGTTCTATATCTGTCAAAATCTATAAACTCTCCATTTTCTTCTGTCAAAGACATCAACCATGCGGTAATATCTATAGTATTCTTTATCGGATGAAAATCAAATAATCTGAAATCAGCACCTGAAACAAATGCAACAATTTTCCAATTTTTTATGACTTTGTCTTCAAGAATAGTTTTTTTGTCTAGGTATTTTGCAAGATTTACTGATGCCACTTTTGAGCAACTCAATATAAGGTGTGTACCGTATTTTTTTAAAATCTGTTCAGGTGTATTATTCTTTACAAAATTGATGAATTCTTGATTTTGAAATTTTGGATCTTCTGCCGCAAACTCGTGCGTATTGTATTGAAAGCCTGCTGTATAATAGTTTGTCAGTTGGATTTTCTGATCAGACGGAATATTTGTTAAGGCATCTGTTTCTGTTGTGGCAAGTTGCTCGCCGTCAAAATCGAATTTTAACTCCAACTTTCTTAACAATTGCTCCTTTGTAATATCTTCGAGTACTCCGCCCCCGCCTGAAGTGCTTGTTGTTCTGAAAATAGACGAAGATTGCTTTAATTTTTCAGTGTCAAGGATTTTTCCTCGGAGACCTTTATTGACAAAAAGAAGGTTCTCTTTAGCGTCATAACCATAGCCAACCATAAAATAAGGTTCCGCTTTAATTTCTTGACTGACTTTCATTTCTATTTTCTCAAATGTAGTCGAATTAACAACCTCAAGATCTTCCTCATTTTTAATTGGGGGTTCAGGATCTGATTTTATGCAAGAAAATGTAGTAGTAACAATAACTGTAGTTAATAAAAGATGTTTTAAATTCATTTTGTAAATGTAAGAGCATATTTCTTTCAATCTTTTTTTATTTCAAATAAAGAATCAAAATTTTACAATTAATAAGTTAATTTTGCAGTAATGAAATCAGTTTATTTGAATAAGGGTAAGGATAAAGCTGCCTGGCAATTGCATCCTTGGGTATTTTCTGGAGCAATTAAATCATTGTCCGATAAGATAGAAGATGGCGAAGTTGTTGGCGTATACAATGCCGAGCGAGAGTTTATCGCATATGGATTATTTCACAATAGTTCCCGGGTAGCCATTCGTTTATTGGAATGGAATCCACAGGCTCACATTGACGCGGATTGGTGGCGTACCCGTATTCAAAAAGCGGTCGCTGCGAGGCAACATTTGCTCCAAGATGGTATGACGAATACGGTTCGTCTCATTTTTGCAGAAGCAGATTTTCTGCCTGGATTAATCGTTGATAAATATGCTGATTTTATCTCCATTCAAGTTCATTCGGTAGGGGTAGAAAAGGTTAAAGACATTATTATCGCGGAATTAAATACCCTGCTCGATCCTACAGGTATCTACGAGCGGAGTGATCTAAAGTCTCGTGAACATGAAGGTTTGCCTGATACAAATGGTCTTTTGTCTGGAGAGTTGCCGCCTGAATTTGTAGACGTTATTGAAAATGGCCTTCATTATAAGGTAAATATTATTGACGGACAAAAGTCAGGATTTTACTGTGATCAGCGGGAAAATAGGTTATTGACCGCACAATATGTTGCCGGTAGACGAGTATTGGATTGTTTCTGCTATTCTGGTGGATTTACGTTGAACAGCTTGAAAGCTGGAGCAAGTGAAGTTGTATCCGTCGATAGTTCGGCATTGGCGATTGAAACACTGGAAAAAAATGTAGCCGAAAATGGTTTTGAGCCCAACCGGCATAAGGCCATATTATCGGATGTCAATAAACAATTGCGTAAGTTTATGGATGAGGAGGAGAAATTCGACTTGATCGTCCTGGATCCACCAAAATATGCACCTTCACGGTCGGCGTTGGAAAGAGCATCACGAGCTTATAAAGATTTAAACCGTCGGGGGTTAATGTTGTTGAATAGTGGCGGCTTATTGGCGACATTCTCTTGTTCCGGAGCAATGGATATGGATACCTTTAAGCAAGTGATCGCCTGGGCAGCATTGGATGCTGGGAAAGAAATTCAGTTTATTCGACAATTCCATCAACCCGAAGACCACCCTGTTAGAGCTTCCTTTCCGGAAGGTGAATATCTTAAAGGATTGTTGGTACGTGTAATATAAATAAATGCAGATATACAGGTTGATTTGAATAAATCGACCTTTTTAATGTAAGCGAAGTCATGATTAGAGAAAAAGAAACCAGACCTATTTTTTCTATTTTGTTTGCCGTGAGTATGGTGCACCTGCTGAATGATCTTATTCAGGCTGTAATTCCTGCCACCTACCCTTTATTAAAAGAAGAACATCACCTGAGTTTTTCGCAAGTAGGGATGATTACATTGGTGTACCAGATTGCTGCGTCAATTTTTCAGCCTGTCGTAGGTTCATTTACAGATAAACATCCGGTTCCATATTCACAGATTATTGGTATGTCATTTTCGCTTGTGGGTATGTTGCTGTTTTCCCAGGCGCATACTTATGCGTGGATATTGTTCTCCGTTTTTCTTGTTGGTATTGGTTCCTCAATTTTCCATCCTGAATCTTCGCGTGTAGCTTACATGGCTTCCGGTGGCAGACGTAGTATGGCCCAGTCCATATTTCAGATCGGTGGAAATGCAGGGACAGCTTTAGCGCCTATTATCGTTGCTTTTCTGGTCTTACCTCGCGGTCAGCAAGCCATTGCCTGGATGTGTTTATTTACAATCGTTGGTCAGTTTATCTCCTATTATATCGGCACCTGGTATAAGCGTCGGCTGGCAAATGTTTCCAGAACGGCAAAAAGAGTTATTCGTGTACCGGATCTTCCCAATTCACGCATTGTCACTACCGTTGTTATCCTATTGTTATTGATTGTATCAAAATATTTCTACATTGCCAGTATTACCAACTATTTTCAGTTTTACACCATGAAAAAGTTTGGAATCAATGAAGTGGAAGCACAGGTGTATCTGTTTTACTTTCTGATAGCTGTCGCGGTAGGTACGTTATTGGGAGGCGCTTTTGGAGATCGTTTTGGTCGGAAGTACGTCATTTGGTTTTCTGTTTTAGGAGTGGCTCCATTCGCATTGGCCTTGCCTTATGTGGGGCTTACCATGACTGGAATACTGATTGTGATTATTGGATTGATATTATCTTCGGCCTTCCCTGCCATTATTGTATATGCGCAGGAATTATTACCTAAAAAATTAGGGATGGTCTCGGGATTATTTTACGGTTTTGCATTTGGAATGGGCGGAATAGGATCGGCCGTTCTGGGATGGCAGGCGGATCACACGTCCATTGAATTCATTTACCATCTATGTTCTTATTTGCCCTTAATTGGGGTGGTAGCTTATTTTCTTCCAGATTTACAAAAGACCCCTTATAAAGAGATTTAGTTTAAGAATTATTCAACAAAGAAGGGCGGATGTTGTTAAAATATCCGCCCTTCTTTATTTATATTATTTGATGCAGTCCATCCAGGCTGTTGCCATCATCTGCGCTCCAGCAAGCGTGGGGTGTACACCGTCCGCTGCCCAGTAAGCTCCCGGAGCTGTCTTCTGTGCATTGTCAAAGATTTTCTGATAGGGAAGAAGTATCGCATTAAATTCTTTTGCAATATCCCGAGCAGTCTCCTGGTAAGCTAAAAACTTGGGATACCAAGCATCCGTGATATGGCCGACACCTTTTACGGCAAAAGGTTCTCCAATAATCAATTTGACATTCGGAAGTGTCTGTAGCGTTTCCTGTAGTAATTGTTGGTACTGGGATTTATACTCTTCAACAGTTGTTTTGGCGCCACGATCGATGGTTCGCCAAAAATCATTTACACCGATCAAGATACTCAAAACGGTCGGTTTGAGTGCTATAGTATCCTCTGTCCACCGTTGTTGAAGGTCGGGAACACGGTTGCCGCTGATTCCAGTATTGTAAATTTTCAGATTCTTCGCGGCATACTTATTCAATAGTTGGCTGGCGGCCAGTAAGGCATACCCTCGGCCTAATGCGTTTGTGTCATTGGCGTTTCTGTTGCTTCGATCCCGGCCTACATCCGTGATCGAGTCGCCCTGAAATAGGATGACATCTCCGTCATTCAAACTTATTTTTGAAGATTTAAAGTTGTCTTCGCGGGCATAAACGTCCTTGCCCAATAAATTGGCCCCAGTCAAAAGACCAGCGCCAATTATGCTTTTTTTGATAAATGATCTGCGGTTTGTGCTCATTATTAGGTTTTTGTTATGCACTAAAGTTACATACTTTAAGCATACTTTTCCAAACCTTTTATAATGATGTTACAGGCCTTTTCTATTTCGGCTTCAGTAATGCTTAACGGTGGGGCTATACGAAGTGCTGTTTCACAGTGTAGGTACCAGTCGATCATTACTCCCTGTTCTGCACAATATTTACTGACGTTATAAACTTGGTCGAAGCTGTCCAATTGTAGACACATCATCAGCCCTAAGCCCCGGATTTCTTTAATTGCCGGATGGTTAAGTTTTTCACGAAATAGATTGGCTTTATGTGTCACCTGTTCAACGAGTTTTTCCGATTTGATCACTGCAAGCGATGCACGGGCGGCAGCACAACTCACGGGATGCCCACCGAATGTGGTGATATGACCCAACATCGGATTGTCTTTAATGACGTCCATCACTTCTTTGGCAGCCACGAAGGCACCCAACGGCATACCCCCTCCGATGCCTTTGGCCAACATAAGAACATCAGGTACAATACCGAAATGCTCAAAGGCAAATAATTTTCCTGTACGACCAAAACCTGTTTGGATTTCATCGAAAATGAGAAGCGTACCTGTTTCATCACAACGTTTTCTTATGGCCTGCATATAGGCAACATCAGGGACTCTGACTCCTGCTTCCCCTTGAACAGCTTCCAGAATCACAGCAGCCGTATTATCTGTGATTTTTATTAAGTCTTTAGGATCGTTAAAAGAAATAAAGTCTATCTCTGGAAGAAGCGGCGCATAGGCTTTGCGGTATTCATCATTTCCAATAAGGCTGAGTGCGCCTTGGGTACTTCCATGATACGCTTTTTTGGCTGCGATAATTTGCTTCCTTCCGGTGTATTTCTTAGCAATTTTCATAGCACCTTCTACAGCTTCTGTTCCACTGTTGGTCAAGTATACCGATTGGAAATTTGAAGGCAATTCTGCCAATAATTCTGTGGCAAATTGAACTTGGGGAGCTTGTACAAATTCACCGTAGACGGTGACATGCAGATACTGATCGAGTTGGGCCTTTATTGCTTCAAGTACTTTTGGATGACGATGACCAATGTTACTCACATTAAATCCGGAGACAAGATCCATATATTCTTCTCCGTTAGGTCCATATAGGTATACACCTTCGGCCTTAACCACCTCAACTAACCTAGGCGAGCTAGAGGTTTGGGCGGTGTTCATTAAAAATAATTCTCTATTGCTTAACATGATTTTACAAATGTCAGAAAATAAAAAAGAAGTCTTCAAGACTTCTTTTTTATTTTCTGGATTATTTCCGTCTATTTTGTAAAGATTTGTAGAGATGTTCCCTGAACTCTTGCTCTACTTCAAAGAATTGTGAAGCTCGGGCACTGCCTATTACCTTGGCAAACTTTGCACGATAGTCCTTTTTAACCTGCACCTCTTTGGCGTCAAATTGCAGTACATCCCTCGATCGTCCCCTAAAACTGTTTTTAGGAGCACCATTCAATTTTTCTCTCCGAATATCCCATAATGTCTGACTATATTCATTATAGAGCGGAAAGAACTGCTGAGCTTCTTTAGGAGTCAAATCTAGTTCTTTAGTAATATAGGCTATCTTTTCATTTTCAATAGCTTGGAATCGGTTTCTGTCTTGCGCAAAGCCCAAGGCAATAGAAAATATACTAAAGAACAATGTTATCCATATGTTTTTTTTGTTGAACATCATTATAAGGTATAGTTTAGATAATCTTCTATCTCTTGTTTAGATATATTACTGCCAAATCCTTTCGTTGGGAGATTTGTTTCATCCGTATATTGTGACATATATACTATGTCATCACCAGAAGCAGAGGCAGAAAGATAATTAATAATTTCCTGCTTCGGAATTTCAGATAAATGTTGACTTAACTGGGCTTCAGCTACGTTATCCTGTGGGATAGTATTTTGTTGTTGATATTGATATCCCCAATATCCACCAAGGCCCAGCATGGCTGTAAACGAAGCTGCTACCGCATATCTGGAGTACCATTTTTTTGGTTTATCTAAGCGATGGATAGGGGTCGCTTCCCTTTCTTCTTTACGCTCCTGAATAGTGCCTATAATTTTGTCTGAAAGTGTTTCAAAATAATGCGGTGGAACGTCAAAGTCTGTCGTAGGAGCTGTAGCTTTTAATTTTTCTTCAGCAAGACGGGCGAAAATAGCTTCTTCAAGATCTGCATGATAATCTACTGGAAGGGCGAAACCATCCGTTTGAACAGTCTGCTTCAATTCTGTTTCAGCAAGACGGGAAAAAATAGTTTCTTCAAGATTTGTATGATAACCTACAGGAACAGCAAAGCCCTCTGTAGGAACGCTGTCTTTTAACTGTTGTGCTGCAATATCTGTTGCGATATTTTGCTCAAGTGTCTGGAAATAACCTATTGGTACCGTAAAACCGTCCGATTGGATTTTTTCTTTTAAATTTTCTTCCGAAATGCGATGAAAGATGTCTGCTGTTAATATCCCAGCATACTGTTCAGGAATATCAAAACCATCCATAGCAACTAGCGTTTTGAGGGAATCGTCCGCTATTTTGCTTAGCACAAGATCTGGGAGTGAATCAAAGTACCCTTCCGGAACCTCAAATGCAGTTCCGTCTTTGCATTCAATCCATTTGACATGTGCTATTATTTTAGATTCTAAATCACTGAAATAATTCTCAGGCACGCCAAAAGGATTTTCACGCAATGATTCTGGAAGACGATTAGATTCCAGCCCATCATGATATGTGCTATTTTCCTTCATAGTATCTGTTAGAACCTAATTTGGCTAAAAGGTTTAATCGTTGTTATTAAAAAAAGCCTCTATTTTTTTTACTGCCAAATGATAGGACGCTTTTAATGCGCCAACACTTGTGCCGAGTACTTCAGAAATTTCATCATATTTCATGTCTTCAAAATATTTCATATTAAAAACCAATTTCTGTTTCTCCGGTAAGGTCAATAAAGCCTGCTGCAACTTCATTTGAGCTTTGTCGCCATTAAAATAATTGCCATCAGCAAGTGTTTCTGCTAAGTAAGCAGTCGTGTCGTCATCCAACGACACGTTCTGCTTCTGCTTTTTTTTATTTAAGAATGTAATACATTCGTTTGTTGCAATGCGATATAGCCAGGTATACAATTGTGAATCTTCACGGAAATTCCCGAGGTTCTTCCATACTTTGACAAAAATATCCTGTACGACATCATCAGCATCATCATGATCGATTACCATTCTTCGCACATGCCAATAAATCTTTTGTTGATATTTTTTCAACAATAAACGGAAAGCTTCTTCTCGCGTACTTTCTTCGGCGAACTTTGCTATAATTAAAGCGTCATCCATATATTGACCTGTGAAGTTTTTTGTTATTTTCTTTTGATTACCTTTTGAGCAGCTGCTACGATAGCTTCCGCATTCAAACCATATTTTTCCATGAGTTGTGCTGGAGTGCCTGATTCCCCAAAACTATCATTTACAGCTACATATTCTTGTGGGCTAGGTAATGCTCTTGCCAATACCTGAGCAACGCTGTCGCCTAATCCACCAAGACGGTTATGTTCTTCGGCAGTAACGACACATTTTGTTTTTGCAACTGATTTCAAGATTGCTTCCTCATCCAACGGTTTGATGGTATGGATATTGATAATTTCAGCATTGATGCCCAATTCCGCTAATTTTTCACCCGCTTGAATAGCTTCCCAGACCAGGTGGCCTGTAGCGATGATGGTCACATCTGTACCTTCGTTCAATAAAACGGCCTTTCCGATTACAAATTCTTGATCAGCAGGCGTAAAGTTTGGAACTACCGGACGGCCGAAACGTAGATAAACCGGCCCTTCAAATTTTGCAGCAGCAATGGTAGCTGCTTTTGTTTGATTGAAGTCGCAGGGGTTTATTACAGTCATTCCAGGTAACATTTTCATCAATCCGATATCTTCCAAAATTTGATGAGTAGCACCATCTTCACCTAAGGTCAACCCTGCATGTGAAGCAGCGATTTTTACATTTTTGTCCGAATAAGCAATAGATTGGCGAATTTGGTCGTAAACACGTCCTGTTGAAAAGTTAGCGAAAGTACCAGTAAAAGGAATTTTTCCACCGATTGTAAGTCCAGCAGCGATGCCCATCATATTAGCTTCAGCAATACCGATTTGGAAGAAGCGTTCTGGAAACTCTTTTATAAAATCGTTCATTTTCAATGAACCGATCAAATCTGCACATAATGCAACTACATTTTCGTCTTGTTTTCCCGCCTCTAATAAGCCTGCACCAAATCCCGAACGTGTATCTTTTGACTCTGTATAAGTATATTTTTTCATTCTAGTAATCTCCTAAAGTTTCTGAAAGTTGATTCAACGCCGACGCTAATTGTTCGTCATTTGGAGCAACACCATGCCATTTATGAGAACCCATCATGAAATCAACACCATTTCCCATTTCAGTATGCATTAAAATAATGACTGGTTTACCTTTTCCAGTACGCGATTTAGCTTCCGTTAAGCCCGCAACTACTGAAGACATGTCATTTCCTTTTGCAATTTCCATCACATCCCAGCCAAATGCTTCCCATTTTGAGCGAAGATCACCCAAGGATAATACTTGATCTGTAGATCCGTCAATTTGTGCTTTGTTATAATCAATGGTAGCAATCAAGTTGTCAATTTTGTTATGTGGAGCATACATTGCAGCTTCCCACACCTGACCTTCCTGCAATTCACCATCACCCATTAGTACATAAACTAGATTATTGTCTTTATTCAATCTTTTGGCCTGTGCGGCTCCTATAGCAACAGATAATCCTTGGCCCAATGATCCCGACGCAATACGAATGCCCGGAAGACCTTCATGTGTAGTTGGGTGGCCTTGTAGTCTAGAATTGATTTTTCTGAATGTTGCTAATTCGCTTACTTCAAAATAGCCTGCATGGGCCAATGTACTGTAAAATACAGGCGAAATATGTCCGTTTGACAAGAAGAATAAATCTTCTCCTTTTCCATCCATATCAAAGGAAGGGTTGCGTTTCATTGCATTGAAATAAAGCGCTACAAAGTAATCTGTACAACCTAATGAACCACCTGGGTGTCCTGATTGACAAGCGTGTACCATACGCACGATATCACGTCTTACTTGTGATGCAATTTGTTCTAGTTTGTTAATATCTGCACTCATTTTTTTTGTTGGTTTCACAATTGGTCGTAAAGTTAACTAT
>JAQZAZ010000101.1 GCA_029239355.1 Sphingobacterium sp. | reverse complement strand
ATTTCTAAACATCGGAACACAGGAGATGATTTTAATCGTGTTTGCGATCTTGTTACTTTTTGGTGGCAAGAAGCTTCCTGAATTGGCCAGAGGTTTAGGAAGAGGGATTCGAGAATTCAAAGATGCATCAGAAGGCATCAAGCGTGAGATTTCAGATCAGATCAATAATTTTGAAAAAGATATAGACGTTAAGACAGAAGTCAAAGAGGAGACCATTCCAAATGAGGTAAAAGTTGCCGAAGAACAGGCCAAAGCAGCGCAAGAGTCCGAATCGGTGGAAACTGCTGAAAGCTCAGATTCCGAACCCGCAAAGAAAAAATATGAATTTACAACTCCCACAGGAGTCGTGGAACACAATCCGCACAAGCAATTAGATTACGGCGAGGAGCCTTCTCATATTACCTACGGATACAATGACCACTTTGCTGAAGCCAAAAACGACGAAGTAGTGGAAAAGAAACCTACAGAACAGGAAAACACGAATAAACCCGCGTAACCTCATTGCATTAATTTACAATAAGATATTAATTAGAGCTGTTGAATAACCATTCAACAGCTTTCCTTTTTAAAGAAAAACCTACAATGAGCTTATTATCACACGAAAACACAATCGCTAACGAGCTATCTATAAGCGAAAGACAAGTTCGCACGACTATTGAACTATTAGATGAAGGTGCTACTATCCCATTTATTTCCCGTTATCGGAAAGAAATGACAGGTAGCCTAGATGAAGTGCAGATCACAAACATTCGGGATCGCTCACAACAACTAAAAGATCTCGATAAACGTAAAGAAGCTGTTTTAAAATCCATAAATGACCAGGGAAAATTAACGCCAGAACTTGAAAAACAAGTTATGACAGCCGAGACAATGGCAAACCTGGAAGATATTTATCTGCCTTACAAGCCTAAACGTAAGACGAGAGCTAGCATTGCCCGCGAAAAAGGATTACAGCCTCTGGCAGATGTTCTTCTAGCCCAGGACAAAACAGATTTTTTAGCGCTTGCAGATTCATTGATCGACGAAGAAAAAGGAGTTAAAAACAGTGAAGAAGCGCTAGCGGGAGCAAGGGATATCATTGCCGAAATTATTGCTGAAGATGCGACGGTAAGGGCCAAATCCAGGGCAATATTTCTAGAAAAAGGAGAATTCGTATCGCGTGTGGTTCCGGGAAAAGAGGAAGCAGCAATTAAATACAAAGATTATTACGAATGGTCGGAATCGTTAAAAGATGCACCTTCACATCGCGTTTTGGCCATGCGCCGTGGTGAAAAAGAAGAATTACTGTATCTGGATATAGATATTAATGAAGACGCAGTCCTTCCGACCATTGAGTCGCTTTACATCAAAGCTTCAAACGATGCCGCTTCACAAGTAAAATTGGCGTTGACAGATAGCTACAAACGCTTATTGAAACCATCTATGGAAACCGAAATCCGCGTGTTGACCCGTCAAAAAGCGGACGAAGAAGCGATCAAAGTCTTTGCGGACAATGTTCGTCAACTACTTTTGGCCGCACCACTGGGACAAAAGAGATTACTTGCCATCGACCCCGGCTTCCGAACGGGATGTAAGACAGTTGTCTTGGATGAGCAAGGTCAGCTCAAAGAAAATACCACTATTTTCCCACACAACGGTGCCAATGGACTTGCTGAAGCTCAAAAAACAGTTAAATATTTAGTATCTAAGCATGATATTCAGGCCATTGCAATCGGTAACGGTACTGCAGGGCGCGAGACCGAAGATTTTGTAAAAAAACTAGGACTCAGCAATGTTACCATTGTGATGGTTAATGAAAGTGGAGCCTCAATTTATTCAGCGTCAGAGACAGCACGTGAAGAGTTCCCTGACCACGATATTACGGTACGTGGCGCTGTGTCAATCGGCAGAAGATTAATGGATCCGCTAGCTGAATTAGTCAAAATTGACCCTAAATCAATCGGTGTTGGCCAATATCAACATGATGTGGACCAGAACAAGCTACAAACATCACTGGATGACACAGTCATCAGTTGTGTAAATGCTGTCGGTGTAGAACTGAATACAGCGTCAAAACAAATTCTATCTTACGTTTCTGGACTGGGCCCAGCCTTAGCCCAGCAGATTATTAAATATAGAAATGAGAATGGCCCCTTTGCCTCACGTCGCGAATTGAAGAAGGTACCTCGTCTTGGAGACAAAGCTTTTGAACAAGCTGCAGGCTTTCTTCGGATAAGACATGCCGACAACCCTTTGGACTCTTCGGCTGTACACCCTGAGCGCTATGCCCTGGTTGAACAGATGGCAAAAGACTTGGGAAAAAAGGTAGAAGACTTACTTAAAGATGCAGAATTAAGAAAATCCATTCCTCTAAAAAACTATATTTCCGAAGAAGTAGGACTGCCAACATTAAATGACATTCTACATGAGCTGGCCAAACCAGGACTTGATCCAAGGGAAAAGTTCGAAGCTTTCTCTTTCACTGAAGGTGTGAATAGCATTGGCGATTTGCGGGTGGGGATGAAACTTCCCGGTATTGTTACCAACATCACCAACTTTGGAGCCTTTGTTGACATTGGCGTACACCAAGACGGACTGGTACACCTCAGCCAATTGTCCAACCGGTATATCTCCGATCCGCATGAGGTTATTAAAGTACAGCAACATGTCATGGTCACTGTGACAGAGGTCGATGAGAAACGTAACCGCATCGCATTATCGATGAAAACTGATGAAAAGCCCGCGCTTCCAAAAAATAAGAGAAACGATAGCAAAAGACAGCAAGAGCCAGAAACGGATATGGCAAGTAAGCTGGCGGCATTAGCAAGCAGATTTAAATAAATTTCCTCCACCAGGTTAGCAGAAAGGCTGATTTTTTGTTGAAAAATCAGCCTTTTTATTTGCTGTAACCAACGAGATTGATTTCAACACTTTTATTTCGTATCTTTAGAAGACAACAAGCCTTAATATGATATGAGACACTGTATTATACTCCTGTGCTTCTCGCTTGTAATGCTGCATTTTCAAGCTAAGGCCCAATTGGGCGACGGAGCATATATTTCCCAAACTGGCTCAAGCAAAAACTTAATTTTGATCAAAGATCATTACCTCTCTTTCATAAATTATGACGATACAAATAAACATTTCGGTTATACTTGGGGGGGTGTTATTCAACAGCGGAATGACAGCATACATGCGACTGTTGAATATGACACAAAAGATGCTGACCATATTGGTAAGACGATCAACTTATACATCAAACAGCAGGATGGTTCTGTTCAGATAAAATCGTCCCGTTTCAATGGCCTTTTTGACAGGCAAATACCGATCACCCAAGATCTGGATGCGTTATGGCGGATCACTGGTAGACAGCAAGACTCAAAAATGCATGAAATCCCAAAAGCAGATCGCAAAACAATAAAGATCCTGGTGGATGGTTATTTTCAATGGATTGCCATTAATCCTGTACAAAAAGGATTTTATGGAACAGGTGGTGGGTCCTATAAATTCGAAAACAATCATTACACCGAAAAGATACAATTCTTTTCAAGGGATCATACGAGAGTGGGTCAAGAGCTTCACTTTAGCGGAAAGCTGGAAAATAACCAATGGCATCATAGCGGCAAGAGTTCAAAGGGCGATGACATTTATGAAATCTGGAGCAAGGAACTAACAAATTAAGAAAATGACAGAAGAAGAATTTCAATTATTGGATCATCCTATCCAAAACTGGTCTGCAGTACAGAAGTCATTATGGTACGACAAAAAAGGGGACTGGAAAACTGCACATGATCTTATCGATCAGTTGGATGGCCGAGATGCCGCTCATGTACATGCTTATCTCCACCGCAAAGAAGGTGACCCATGGAACGCCCGTTACTGGTATAATCGAGCCAAACAAGCGGTTTACACAGGTAGCCTAGAGGCTGAATGGGATGAATTGTTTAAATTATATTTTTAATTACTGATCATCAGCATTTTAACTCGAAAAAAATGACATTCACAACGCAGGATTTATAGGTCAAACTAAAGGACCTATTATCCTCAAAAAACGATACTGTAATTAATCCAAACCTATCAATACGGTTATTTTAGTAACAAATATAACACAAAAGAAAATAATAAAACAACAAACGGAATAATGGCATGAATATTGAAGATAATTTTCTATACTTTAAAAAGTATACTTTTCATAAATTTAGGTTAATAATTGGTTAGGTTAAACACCTGAGGTTCCCCACTTCAGGTGTTTTTTTATGCCGAGAAATATCTTCATAATGAATTCTCCTTTGTTTTCTCTCCATATTAAATAGAATTCTTTCTTGGTGAGTATAAAAATGAATAGTTCCAAATTCTGATAAATTATTACCTGGCACTGAACCAAGACAAATCAATACCCACTTGAAATTTACTGGCAAAATACAATCTTGCTATAATCCTCCTTTTCGAATAAAACACCAATTGTATTTATCCAAAAGGATTAAATCAGAAGAAACAGCACAGTCTCCTTTTATACCTTCCGGCTTTGGCTACGATTTGATTGTAATACCATGTCTTGGTCTTTGCTTACACAAAGAGTCGGGTTTTCTTACACCTAGTATCCACAGAGATACTAGGTGAATCTAGTCAATACTTGATGAATACCACATCTATACTCTCAGTACAACAAATATAGTGTAAAGGGACTTTTGTCTTACCATTCAGTTTTATTTGCGCGTTCTGACTCAAAATTTACAAAAAATCAAAAAATAAAGTATAGTTATCAGGTGGATTTTATATATTTGCATTAACATTTTTTAACACATGAAACTAAACTGTCTACTAATGCTTGAAAAACGAATGTCACAAGGAGATGTTTTCCAGGTAATTATTAAATATCTCCGATAACCCTTCCAAACAGACAATAATAATTCATTATTAATATTTTAATATGGCAAAAAACAACATAGATTTTGTCGTACTGGCAGCGCTTTGCTTAAGCAGCAGCACGCTATACGCTCAATCCACCATAAAAGGAAAAGTAGTCGACAACAACAATGCCCCTATTCAAGGTGCAACGATTACAGAAATAATAAGCAAAAAACAGGTGCAAACGGATGCAAGTGGCCTATTCGAATTACCATCAAATGGTAATTCCATCAGCATCCAAGTTCAATATATTGGTTTTGATTCCAAAACCGTCCAAACCAATCCCGGCGGACTCACAACAATTCAACTTTCACCTGCGACTTCTCAATTAGACGAAGTCGTCGTGACAGCGTTAAATATCTCAAAAGAAAAAAAGACATTGGGGTATGCTATCCAGGAATTGAAAGGTAAGGATCTTTCAGAAGCGAAAGAAAGCAATCTTGTGAATTCACTCGCCGGAAAAGTGGCTGGGGTTCAAGTAACAAATAGCCAAGGCAATATGGGATCCTCCAGGATTATCATTCGCGGGGAAACTTCCATCGCGGGTAATAATCAACCCTTGTTTGTAATTGATGGAACTCCGGTTGACAACTCGCAGCTGGGCACAAGCGGCAACCGGGATTATGCAAATGCAATATCCGACATCAATAGTGAAGATATAGAATCCATAAGTGTACTAAAGGGTCCTAATGCTGCTGCACTATATGGTTCAAGAGCAGCGGCCGGGGTAATTTTAATTACGACAAAATCTGGAAAAAAGCGCAAAGGACTTGGAATTAATGTAAACTCGAACAACACACTTGAACGAATTGCTGTACTTCCAGACTACCAAAATATTTTTGGTCAGGGGGCAGACGGTAAATTCAGTTATGTCGATGGAAAAGGTGGCGGAATCAATGATGGTGTGGATGAAAGCTGGGGACCAAAAATGGATGGACGTTTGATTCCGCAATTTTATTCCAAAGGAGAAGCGGTGCCCTTCTTACCGCATCCCAATAACGTACGGAGTTTTTTTGGTACCGGCAGAACTTTAAACAATGGAATTTCTATTGCTGATGCTGCGGATAAAGTTGATTACCGCTTTTCATACAATAATAGTAATCAAACAGGGGTAATTCCCAATTCTTCCATCGAAAAGAACAATTTCAATATCAATACGAGATATAAAATCACGGAGGATCTGACTTTGACAGCCAATGCGAATTACGTGCGCACAAATTCGGGTAATTTGCCCGGTGTTGGGGGCTTCCGTTCCAATGGTTATATGCTTCAATTTACTTGGTTTGGACGCCAAGTTGATGTTTCGCGATTGAAAAACTACCGCGATGAGAATGGGAATCTTGTCAATTGGAATAATAGCTACTACAGCAACCCCTATTTTATTGCAGAAGAAAATACGGTACAGCAACAACGTGATCGTATATTTGGGAACGTGGGTTTAAACTATAAAATAAATGAGTTTCTAACAGCTAATTTCCGTTCTGGCAACGACTATTATACAGATCGACGGAAAATACGGATTGCCTACGGTACCAATGGCACACCATATGGTTCTTATGAGGAAGATGCATATACTGTAAATGAAAATAACACGGAGTTTACTTTAAATTACAATAGACCGCTTTCCGAAAATTTTACATTAGATATCCTAGGCGGTGGAAATATACGTAGCCAATCGCGACAACGCAACAACCAAAAAGCACCACGTCTGGCAGTGCCAGATGTATACACCTTAGCTAACTCCAGAGATGCCCTGATTTCAACAAGTGAATATAGCCCATTAAAAACATACAGTGTTTTCTCTTCTGCACAATTGGGATACAAAAATTATGCTTTCCTGAATCTAACAGCCCGTAACGATTGGTCCTCCACGTTACCAGTAGACAATCTTTCCTATTTCTATCCATCAGCAAATGCAAGTGTGGTGCTGACAGATGCATTCTCCATTCAAAGCAATGTATTGTCATTCTGGAAATTACGCGGCGGATGGTCTAAAGTTGGTAAGGATACAGATCCTTTTAATTTAATTGATTCCTACCCTTTCAGTACGCCCTTTAATAGCAACCCGATACTCTCAGTCAATGATATTAAGAAAAATCCGGACCTGAAGCCCGAAACGACAACTTCTACCGAATTAGGAACTGAATTGGCCTTTTTCAAAAATCGAGTGCGATTAGACCTGAGTTTATATAATATCAATAGTATTAACCAGATCTTAGCCGTGGATGTGAGTCCTTCAACAGGTTACAAAAAACAACTTGTCAATGCCGGAAAAATCAACAACAAAGGCCTTGAAATTCAATTAGGTGTTACACCTGTGAAAAAGGAGAACTTCCAATGGGACATCAATGTCAACTTTGCAACCAATAAAAGTAAAGTTGTAGAACTAGACGAAGAGGGATTGTTACAAAGTTATACTATAGGTTCATCGGGTACTGTTCAAGTCCTGGCGGCTGTGGGCAAACCCTATGGAACACTATATGGTACAGGGTTCCTACGAGATTCCCAAGGTCGTCTCGTGCTAAGCGACGGAACACCCACTGCTGATCCGGTCAATCACTATTTCGGCAAATTTACCCCAGACTGGCTTGGCGGCATCACAAATCAATTCCGTTATAAAAACTTTGATCTAAGCTTTCTCGTCGACATCAAACATGGCGGCAAATTGTATTCAGGAACCAATGCTACCGGAAGAGGTACTGGAGTGCTCGCATCTACGCTTCCGGGAAGAGATGCCGAACACGGCGGTTTAAATTATACAACGGTAGACAAATTAACAAATGAGACGATAGCGCATGATGATGGTATTCTTGTCGATGGAGTAAATGCAGATGGGTCGAAAAATACAACGGTTATCTCGGCACAACAATATTATAAAGCGCTATATCGGGTCAACGAACCAAATGTTTTTGACGCTTCTTATATAAAACTTCGCGAGGTCAAGCTGGGTTACCAGCTTTCAGGTCATTGGATTTCTAAAATTGGCTTCCAAGGTGCTTCTTTTGCTCTAGTCGCTAGAAATCTGTGGATTATCCATAAAAACACACCGAATATCGATCCAGAAACAGCTTTTAATACAGGTAATGCACAAGGATTGGAAAGTTTACAGTTACCAACCACAAGAAGCTTTGGATTCAATTTAAATCTTAAATTTTAAGTAATCGATATCATCTACGCATAAGTCAGCGTACGTGATCCGACAATAAACAATTTGAAGGACAAATAATTATTTAAGAATGAAAATAAATATCAGACATATATCCAGCCTCTTCCTTTTGCTAGGTCTAACAGCCTCATGTAAAGATGAATTGGCCAAAATAAATAAAAATCAGAATGAGGCGGAAACTCCACAGCCAGCTTATCTCCTGACGAGTACAATTAAAACTACGGCAGACAGTTATTGGGGCGTAAGTAATAATCTCGCTTCGAGTCTACTCTTCGTACAGCACTGGGCGAGGATTCAATATACTGATCCGGATCGCTATATTTTCACAAACAATGATTTTAACGAAGGATGGTCCACTTGGTATTCAAAGAGCATCAGCCAACTAAAAATTATTCAAAAACTGGCTACCAACACGGGGAATGACAACTACAAAGGTGTCTCATTAGTGCTACAGTCCTGGGTATTTTCTTTACTCACGGATGCTTACGGTGATATTCCTTACACGGAGGCGGGAAATATCAATGAATTTTTAACACCTCGATACGATACACAGGAAACGGTGTATAAAGGATTGTTGAACGATCTCAAAAATGCCCAGAGTTTATTGAAAGCTAATGGTGAAGCTATTCAAGGAGATATTATTTATGGTGGAATAATCACAAACTGGAAACAGTTTGCAAATTCCCTAAGATTGCGGTTTGCGTTACGTATAGCGGATCGCTTACCGGATCTCGCCAAAACAACATTGCAAGAAGTGGCTGCAGAAGGAAGTGGTTACATTAATTCGAACAATGGAATCGCCCAATTGGTATATCAAGATGCTCCTAATCGGAATCCTGTAAGCAGCTCATTTGAAGCGAGGGAAGACTATCGGGTAAGTAAAACCATGGTTGATAAACTACGTGAGTTAAACGATCCTCGTTTAGGTATATTTGCTGATCGCACAACAAAAGCTGCATCGGCTGATTATGTGGGACTTCCTAACGGTTTAACATCTAGTGAGGCAAGTAGCATTGGCTTTGACCTCACATCGAGACCCGGTAGCTATTTCCGTCAGCCTAAAGCACCAGCTGTGATCTTAAGTTATTCTGAAGTTCTCTTTGGTCTCTCCGAAGCGGTGAGCAGAGGATTTATTACAGGAGATGCAGCAGATCTTTTTCAAAAGGCCATCCGTGCTTCTTTGGAGCAATATCAAATCAGTAGCACTTCAATTGATACTTACCTCGGTCAACCATCGGTAATTTTCGATCCCAATAACTATAAAAAGTCAATCGGCGAACAAAAATGGATTGCTTTATATGGGCAAGGTTTGGAGGCTTTTGCCGAATGGCGTAGATTAGATTATCCACAGCTTAATCCAGCTAAAGCAGGTGCCTTAGGCGGAAAGATCCCGACACGTTTCTTATATCCCGGAACGGAGCAATCTTTAAATGGAGCAAATTATCAAGAAGCCATTAAACGTCAAGGCAGCAATACCTTACTGACCAAACTGTGGTTTGATAAGGAATAAATTCAGCTAATTGGGAATAAAAAAGTGGTGGAATATTTTCTCCACTTTTTTATTGCTAGAATGCTTAACTTCGTATAGAGTTAAAAGAAGTAATCCCATGGATGATCAAACATTAGATAAAATCGACCAACTGAGTGAAGAAGGCAATGCCTTTTGTGACGAAGAGAATTTTGGCGAAGCTATTAGGGTATGGACTGAAGCACTCAATCTAATCCCTAGCCCACAAAATGTCCACGCTGAAAGTCTTTGGCTGGAAGCCTCCATTGGGGATGCTTATTTCTTAGAGGACGACTTCGAAAACGCACTTCCACATTTTGAAAATGCCAAAGGCAATATCATCGAGAATGCTTATGAAAATCCTTTTATCATGCTACGATTAGGACAGTGTTACCTGGAAACAGCTAATACCGAATCTGCACAAGAATACCTTCTTCGCGCCTATATGATGGAAGGAAAAGAGATTTTTGAAGAGGAATCACCAAAATATTTTAATTTTCTGGCTGATAACGTCGAATTGGATTAATCAATTGCATCTGCCACCTCTATCGGTAAATCAGATTCAAGAATAGATGCACCCTGGGCGAATATCGCCCTATATTTTTCCTTTCTTTCCTCTTTCTTTGTTAGCTTGTCATAAGTTGGCGCTGACGAAATCATACACATCACCCCTTTCTCATTAAAAAAGCGGTACATTTCGAGATTCGATTCTCTTAAATCAGGACCAATATAGACAATCATCCTGTCATAGGGTAATCCCGAAGCTTTAAATTCAGCTAAGGCTGACTGATCTTTGATATGCATAGACATATACTGATCCGGATTCTGAGCCAAATAATAGGCCGCCTGCTCAACATTATGTACGGTTACCCAAACCCAACAATAAGCATTGTATTTTCGCAATATAGCTGCGGTCGCTGACAGTGGTAGATCTTTCTTATCGAGATTTAAAATGGTTTTTCCCTTTGCCCATTCAATAACTTCATCTAGGGTATTTATAGGATAATCGGTAATATTTCCAGCATGATCTTTCAGACGAAGTTTACGCAATTCAGCCCAAGTGTAATCTGATACTTTTCCTTTCCCATTAGTCACCCGTTCCAAATTTGCATCATGGAGCAGCACCGCAACACTATCTTTCGTATAGCGCGGATCTATTTCAAAAATTGCCGGAGTTTTTCGTAACACAGCCTCAAATGCCGCAATAGAATTTTCAGGAAGACCATCTTCTATAGTCCCGCGGTGACCGCTGATGATTTTTTTTCCTTTGACATATCTAAAATACGCACGCATGGCTTCTACAGATTCGAACTTCAATCCATGATTGCTTTGCGCTAAAACGTTAGCATATGATAAACCAGAGAAAAATAATAATAGAAATACAGAAATCGTTTTTAACTGTATAAAATTGTATTCTGAAGCTGCCATCGACCTATTTAATTATGGAAATATGAATTGCTAAAATAGCCATCCTATATCAATAAATCGTAAACAAAATATGTACTCAAAATAAAGAAAATAAAACGAGCAGCTTAACAACATCGAATAGATTTTCTGCTACAGCCCCTATACGATGGTAAAACATTCCTCTATTCCTTAATATTCCTGATGATCAAGAAAGCCCCTCCAAATTGTATTCCTATTTATCGTTGGTAATTTTTTGAATGAGACAGCCGCTAGATGAGCATATTAAGCGAAAAAAATAGCAGTTTTTTAGATGAAGAAAAATTAAATATTCTATATTTGCATCAATTTATATTTGATCTAAATAAACTACCATGAAGAATAGAACACGATATATGATGTTCGCAGCAGGAAGCCTTGTCCTTCTCGGGACTCAGTTACATGCACAAGAGTTATCTCTCCTTGTTAAAAATACAGAAAATCAACCAGTGGCTCAAGCCAATATCAAGCTCAATGGGAAAAACATTGGTTACTCTAATCAGCAGGGGCAATTTCATCTCGCTAAAGTACCGTCGAATAGCCCACTTCAATTTCGAGTTTCCTATACCGGTTACTCAGCCCTTGAAAAAACAGTGAGTTTAGATACGGTCAGTGGTCCTATCCTATTTCAGTTAAATGCAACACAGACTTTAGACGAGATTATTGTTACCGCCGGTCGTAAAGCCGAAAGTATCTCTACAGTGCCTTCTTCGGTATCCATTTTAACAACAAAAGAGATCGAGGCACAGAGCCAGATCAGCACCAATCTTTCAACAATACTTGGCAATACAATTCCGGGACTGGGTACGGCTACCAACAAAGCAACCAATTCAGGTCAGACTTTACGCGGGCGATCAGTACTGGTTTTAATAGATGGGATCCCACAATCCACACCATTAATGAATGGACAGCGCGATCTACGCACGATCGATCCCAGTGTTATTGAACGCGTGGAAGTTATTAAAGGAGCAACCTCCATCTATGGAAATGGCTCAGCTGGCGGAATTATCAACTACATCACGCGCAATCCAGCAAAAGATTCAGCTCCTATCCAAGGAATTACCAGCCTGAGAACAACCTTCAATCCTATAAACAGTGGCGGAACGTTGGGCTATCGTGCCGCCCAAACATTATATGGCCGAAAAAACAGCTGGGATTACACCGTCAGCGGATCGGCGGATTATGTGGGTCTTCAGCGCGATGGTGATGGAACAGCCCTCGGTCAGACAGATGGTCTTTCAAATACCTATCAATACAATGCATTCCTCAAACTTGGCTACACCATCGATAACAGTTCCAATCTATCCGCTGTATATAATTTTTATCGAAGCAACCAGCACAACAGATACATCAGCCAAACGGGTGTCTATGGACAATCCCCGACTATCGGTATAAAAGGAGATGATCCTGGCAAACCTGCCGGCACGCCTTACAACCACAATGCGATGCTGACTTATACGAAAGATAATCTTTTTGCCTCCACTTCTCTTGTTGCATCGGCCTATTACAACACCTTTCGATCCATGAATCGTTATGTTGAAAAAGCATCGGCATGGTATGGTCCTGGTCAAACACAGATCAACTCCGAGAAAAAAGGATTGCGTATCAATCTCAACACGCCTTTTCAAGTATTTGGTTCCAACGCGGATGTCACTTACGGAATTGATCTCCTGAATGATGTCACTGATCAAAACCTAACGGACGGTAGAGTCTATATTCCTTATATGAATATGCTCAACGTGGCGCCTTATGCCCAAGTAAAGATTGATTTCCTAGAAAATCTAATTTTCAAAGGTGGGGTCCGTTATGAAAATGCAACCGTCAAAATAAAAGATTTCAACACCATTGCTACAGGCCCGGACAATGCGGGTAGCATTGCTGTTAAAGGCGGCGAAATACCATATAAAGGAGCTACCTTCAATGCCGGTCTCCGTTATAATAAATATTCGTTCTTTAACCCTTTCATAAGCTTTTCACAGGGTTTTGCCATCAATGAACTTGGCCGCATTGTCCGCAGGGCAACCGACAACGACCTGGATAGTCTAAAAACAGATCCCATCATTACCAATAACTATGAAATCGGGTTTTCCAGCAACTACAGTATTTTCCAATTATCTGCCTCCTACTATTATAGTACTTCAAAAATGGGTGTGGAACTTGTAGACATTGGTGGTTATCTGATGCCACAACGACTTCCCGAGGATGTCTATGGATATGAAGTAGCCCTAAGTGCAACCATCAGCCCGCAACTGACTGTGGGTGGAACGTATGCTTATGTTGAGGGAAAATCGAAAAAAGAAGACGGCACGAAATCCTACCTCAATGGCTCACGTATCGCTCCGATCAAAGCGACGGGATATATCTATTATACCCCGATCAAACCATTGACCTTTCAATTATTCTGGGTACATACCGGGGCTCGTGACAGATTCCTGCCTAACGACAAAGGTGTATATAAAAACAGCGAGGGGCCGGTTAAACCAGTAGATCTTTTTAACTTAAATGGTAATTATCAGATTAACAAACAATGGTCATTGGGACTAGGCGTTGAAAATCTTTTCAATAAGAACTACTACCCAGTTGTAAGTCAATACCGTGCGCTAAATGAGGAATATGTAAGAGGTCAGGGAATGATGGCTTCCTTTAATATCAATTACAAATTTTAGATGATCAAGTCGAGCATACTTTGGCTGCATAAATGGCTCGGGATAATCACCGGCATTATTGTATTCATTTTAAGTATAACGGGATGTATATATACCTTTCAGGATGAGCTCAAACTATGGGCTTATCCCGAAAAGTATTTTATACCCCTTGTTGACAGCTCCTCAGATCCACTCCCATTAAGCACCTTACTGCACAATGCGCAACATAGTCTTGACGAGGGGCAGAAAATCTCCCGTATAGACCTCTATCCGGCTAAAGATCGAACCTGGGTATTTCGTGCCATGAAAACAGATGAGACAGCCTTTGGCCATTGGAATTACTTTCGCTATTATAAAAAGGTGTTCATTAATCCTTATACAGGTAAGGTGCTACAAGTTGAAAACACAAAGACAGAGTTTTTTCAATTGGTATTACAACTCCATCTCAATTTGTTGCTGGGAAAAAAATATGGTCATGCTTTAGTCAGTTGGTCTACAGCGCTATTTATTGTCATTCTATTGAGCGGGATCGTATTGTGGTGGCCGAAAAAATGGAAGAGAAAAAATCTCCGCAGGAGCTTTTGGGTAGACACAAAAGTTAAATGGAAACGGTTAAATCACGATCTGCACAATGTGATTGGCTTCTATAGCCTTTTTATTGCACTGGCTTTTGCTATTACAGGTTTGGCATTTGCATTTCCGGGATTCAAAAAGACCTATATCGCTACATTTAATCTTTTTCAACAGGAAGCGACATCTAAAACGCTAGCTGTCCCGACACCAATCCCATTAGCTTACGAAAAATTTCAGGACAATGCACTGCACTATAGTCTCAAAAATTATCCGCAGGCCGAAATGCTTTCCATCCGGTTGAAAAAAGAAACAGAGCAAGAAGTCGATATTCAAATCAGACGGTACGAAAAACGAAGCGGTGTCTTTCACTGGCTATATTTTGACAGAAAAGAGGCCAGTTTAAAACAAATCAAAACCGGTGACAACTTGCGGTTCGGAGATAAACTTGGATCACTCAATTATGATATCCACACCGGTAGTATCGGTGGACTTGGAACAAAGATTATCGCTTTTATCGCCAGTCTTTTTTGTGCTTCCCTGCCAATCACAGGATATATTATCTGGCTAAACAAAAGCAAGAAGGCAAAGAAAAAGAAGGGTTATCAACATAATGTTAATAAGTACTGTTAATAACAGTATCTTTTCTTTTAAACAGCTTTTCAACACAGTTATCAACATAATGTGGAAAAGTACAACATTCATACCCACCACATAAAACCAATGATCTGCCTAAAATTTAGTCTCATAATTCTAATTCGTTTTTACACAGAAAAAGAAAGCCAGTACATAAACGTACTGGCTTTCTTTGAGCAATAAAAACCAAA
>JAQZAZ010000100.1 GCA_029239355.1 Sphingobacterium sp. | reverse complement strand
ATATATGGACATTACAAAAGAAGATAAAATTATCCGCGCTTTTGAGAACAAAACATGGCAGGAAATTAAGGTTAAAGATTCATGGCAGATTTTTAAAGTTATGTCAGAATTTGTGGATGGATTTGAAAAATTGGCTAAAATTGGCCCCTGTGTATCCATATTTGGTTCGGCACGTACTCCACGGGAACACAAATATTACCAAATGGCTGTGGATATCGCCGCACTGTTAACTGAACGTGGCTATGGTATCATATCTGGAGGTGGTCCCGGAGTTATGGAAGCAGCAAATAAAGGTGCCTATGAGTCTGGCGGAAAATCCGTAGGCTTGAATATTGAATTGCCATTTGAACAATTCCACAACAAATATATTGATCGGGATAAATTGCTTGAGTTCAAATACTTTTTTGTGCGAAAGGTAATGTTCATGAAATATTCCCAAGGTTATATTGTTATGCCTGGCGGATTCGGAACAATGGACGAGCTCTTTGAAGCGATTACCTTAATCCAAACAGGCAAAATTGCCCGCTTCCCTATTGTATTAGTCGGGACAGAGTATTGGAAAGGCTTAATGGATTGGATACAAAACACGATGCTTTCCAATAAGTATATCAGTGAAGAAGATCTGAAGCTTTATCGTATCGTCGATACCGCTGAAGAGGCAGCAGACCATATTTTCCGTTTCTATGATAAATATTTGTTGAAACCGAACTTCTAATAATCAGCATACGACATCCATGCAAAAAGGAGTGTCCCCGAAATTGGGTGCTCCTTTTTGTATATAGCCGGATCTTGGCCCGGCTCCAACCGGAAGCAGACTCAAAGTAAACCCGCTAATTCCATATATCTGATTATAATTTTAAATTTGGATATAACTGGCTTTAGTAATAGCATTCTGAAAATATATAGTACAACAAGGAAAGATTTTTGAGAATCCTTTGGACAAAGATTTAGAGCTAAGTTTTCAAAACGAATAGTAGACATTCTCTCATCTACCGTTGTAAATACGCTTTAAAAAAAGGGCCTAAGCCCTTTTTAATATATAAAGATATGGATAAGATATACCGTAGCTACTTTTAGAAAACGCCCCATCTTTGTTGACTAATTCCGCTATTACAGTATGCACGAACTAAAATAAGGTAAATTAACCCTATAGAGAAAAAAACAGGGGGGGACAAAAGGGGGGACAAATCATAAAAGACTGACATACAACCTATTATTGCTATTCAATAAAAATATTTTTTTGAGAGATCTTATAAGTCCAGTCTTAAGCTATCTTTCTACCAAAGCTATAATAGATCAGGGCTCCATCCAAAAAGAAGACCTGAGGTTGGGAGCCTCAGGTCTTAACTAACCAATTATTAACCTAAATTATGAAAAGTCTTTTTATTATTCTACACGAGGAATATTTCAACTATTAGACCAAAAAAAAGTGCCTGCTCTTATTTCACATTTTTTTAACAAATAACTGAGATTAATATGACGGAGCCAATCGCTAGAAGCCAGTCTCGTAAATTCTTACTACGCTTTACGTTAATAAAAGAGTCGGTCAGAAGTAATTTTGTCATAGTTGCTTTCAGGCTGCTCTGCTGCAATGAGCCCTCTAAAATCATTCATAAAATGAACCTTATTTGGATGTTTTTCGGCCATCTGTCGCACGAGTTCTAACATATAATAATTGCTTGGATATGCTTTAACCTGTGTCCTGATATCGCCAAAACTTGTATATTGACTATATTGATCAATATATCCCATGCCATAGAATCGACCATTTTCAATGACAATACAACTCTTTTCTTCCACACTTCTACCCTTATCTATAAATACATAAGAGGATCTTTGTTTTGACCACTCATCAATACAACGTTCGACCCTAGTATTATGCAGTTCACGATCAGGCCATTTACTCTGACATATTCGTTTAATCGCCAAACTGGCAGTGCCAAAATGACAGAATTGAGGGTTAATTTCACGTTCTTTTATAAAGAACTGTAGCAATTGAACGGCATCATGCTCGCGTTGAAATAACTGAAGGCAATCTTGAATATGATTCATTTTCCCTATTGCCAAGTGGAAATAGCCATTTTGATCCTCATAACAAAATAAGCCAAATTTTGGCTCGTAACGTTTGAGTGCCCGATTGTATTTAGGCCAAAGCCGTTTAATTTCGGCACATTCCAACAGCAAGGACATCAGCTCGGTTCCACAGCATTCGTAACTAACATGATAGATTTCTTTTAAAAAGTTTTGCCGTTGCGCTTGAATATTATTGCCTGTGAAATGAGACGATACCCTTTTCTTGATATTGACTGCTTTTCCAACATAGATTACTTTTCCATTTCTATCGTGAAAATAGTACACTCCAGGAGTGTCCGGGAGCTGCTCAAATTCTTTAAGATTTAAATGCGGTGGAAAGCGCTGTTCAATGGCCTTATGTTTGATCATTTCCTGAAAGACCTGAGTTGTATCCAGTGCGCGGAGGTAAGCAAAAAGGATGGCTGTCGCATCCACGTCACCGCCTGCACGATGCCGATTTTCAATGGGTATATCCAGATAATCACACAAACGGCCCAAGCTATAAGATAATAGCCCGGGCTTAATCTTACGGGCATAACGCACCGTACACAACTTAATTGAAGACCATTCTATTCCGACTTCTTGAAGTTGAAAACGAATAAAGGAATAATCAAAATTAACATTATGTGCAACGAAAACCCGATCTTTTAATAAAGCATGAATATCTGAGGCAACATCCTCAAACATGGGCGCATCTTTTACCATGTCATTATCAATACCAGTCAGCGCAAAAATAGAATTTGGAATTTCCATGCCTGGATTTACTAAAGTCTCCCAACGATGCAGCACCCGGTTGCCATCATGTATAACAATTGCAATTTCGGTGATGCGACTGGATTTTGCATTCCCGCCCGTGGTCTCAATATCCACAATGGCAAACTCTTGTTTTTTGCTTCGATTCATAATCATTCCCAGTACAAATATACTAATATTTTTAGTACATTTATACTTTTTGTAATTTTATCCATAAAAGGAAGTAATTTGAGATCAAAGAGTCCCTGATTAGCCTAGTCACTTGTTCGGTCAATTTTTAGCAATATTCGACAAGATCAACAGTACAGGAAAGCTATTGGCTAGATTTTGTCTATTTTGTATCTACTTTTATATAACACATCAAATTATCATCAATGGAAGTAATACATAAAACCAACGAAAAACATGGCAGTTTTGAAGTAATGGATCAAGAAAAGTCAGTCGCACAAATGACGTATACCTGGGCTGGCCCGACAAAGTTTATCATTGACCATACTGAAGTTAGTGAAAACTATACAGGTAAAGGTTTAGGGAGGCAAATGTTAATGGCAGCAGTTGCTTTTGCCCGAAAAGAACATCTCAAAATTCTTCCCCTATGTCCTTATGCAAAATCTGTCTTTGACAAAGAGGCGGAATTAGCCGACGTGCTTTTTTAGTTCAAAGAGAAAACATAAAAAGCAGGTTAACCTATCATTGAAAGAGCTAACCTGCTTTTATTATTTAGACAAGCTCCATTTCTCTGAGACCTATCCGTGGATACTATAGATTAAAACTTCTCTAAAAACTTAAAAATAAGATCTGCTGCTAATTTAGCAGTGCGGGAATCGATATCAAAATAAGGGTTTAACTCAGCAATGTCCATCGACCTCAAATTGGGCAGTTCGATGATAGTACTGTACAAATCGAAAAATAATTCATCAGGAACGATACCATTGAAGGCTAAAGCACTTACACCCGGCGCATAAGGCGCTGCAAATGCATCCAGATCAATGGTCAGGTATACATAGTTCACCTGACTGGCAAAGTCACGTATCTGTCTCCGAAGCGCAGCACGTCTGTCCGCCACTAAATCCTTCCGTTCAATAATCTGCGTATGCTTGGATTTTGCATAAGCAATAAGACCTTTCGTATTGCTGATTTCCTGTATACCAATGGCCAAATAGTGAAATGATTGACCTAGGCTGCTGAGGTCTTTTTCGATCTGAAAAAATCCAGTCCCTGAATTTCCCTGCCCTGCAGAAATTCCGCGCATATCCAGATGTGCATCGATGTTAATAATCCCGATCTGGTATTTCCTATCGTTCAAAAAGCGCTTGACCCCAAGATAATGACCGTAGGTTACCTCATGTCCCCCGCCCAAAACAATAGGAAATCCCCCGCCCTTAAGAATCGACGACACCGCATTTCCAAGAGCAGATTGTGAAGACTCCAAATCATTATCTATTAATAGAATATCACCAGCATCCTTAAGTTTAAGTTCAGATGAGAAATGAGCCGGTAAATTTGCAAGTACATTCCTTATTGCGCCTGGTCCATCCTTCGCTCCTACCCGTCCCTGGTTCCTACCAACACCTTCATCACTACAAAATCCCAAAAAAACCAACGATTGACTCAAATTGGAGTCAGCGCACAAGTCTATACAGTCCATCAACTGATGCCAACGCATCCAGTCTCTTTCTTCGCCATCAACCCGCCCCTTCCATACGGTCTTGTCTCCACAGGCATATAAGTCTTTGCGATTAAGTAAAGGATTCATCAGTCTTCATTAAACAATTCATCGATAATATCATCGTCTACCAATTGCGCACGGGTAACCAACAGCGCGCTATTGCTCGCCATTGCATTATCCAAGGCTTGATTAGCCTCCTTATTACGGGCCCATGCACGCCTTGCAATACCATTATTTACATCAAAATACAACATTTTCTCTAATTTAACGTCAGCAGCAGCCGAACCGTCAAGCAGCATCCCAAACCCACCGTTAATGACTTCACCCCATCCTACACCGCCGCCATTATGGATAGACACCCAAGTTGCACCTCGAAAACTATCACCTATTACATTATGGATAGCCATATCGGCTGTAAACTGGCTGCCGTCGTAGATATTGCTTGTCTCCCGATAAGGGGAATCCGTCCCGCTGACGTCGTGATGGTCACGCCCCAAAACGACTGGGCCCGCCAGGTGTCCTTTTCGGACAGCTTCGTTAAATGCTTTAGCAATCGCGATGCGTCCGTTGGAATCCGCATACAGAATACGTGCCTGCGACCCGACAACCAATTTATTCTTACCTGCCTCCTTGATCCATTGGATATTATCCAACATTTGTTGCTGAATCTCCGTTGGAGCAATGGCCTGAAGGGATGTCAATACATCCATCGCAAGCTGATCTGTCTTTTCCAGATCATTGGCCTCACCGGAGGTACAGACCCAACGAAATGGTCCAAAACCATAATCAAAGCACATCGGTCCCAAAATATCCTGAACATAAGAAGGATAGCGAAATCCGTCCTCCTCTCCGTTCAGTATTGCCGCTCCGGCACGACTACTTTCCAACAAGAATGCATTTCCGTAGTCAAAGAAATATGTCCCTTTAGCGACATGTTTATTAATCGCATCTACATGACGAACTAAGGTTGCTTGCACATAATATTTAAATGTATCCGGATCAGCGACCATCAACGCATTGGATTCGGCAAAGGATAATCCCATCGGATAATATCCGCCGGACCAAGGATTATGAAGCGAAGTCTGATCCGACCCAACTGTTACATAAATATCCTCGCGGTCAAATACTTCCCATACCTCAACGATATTACCAATATAGGCAAAAGATACTGCCTGCTTTTGAAGCATTGCTGTCCGAACCTGTTCCACCAATTGGGCAATATCTTCAATCAAAACATCTACCCAACCTTGCTCGTATCGTTTTTTAGCAGCTGCAGGATTAACCTCCGCACATACAGTTATACAGCCCGCAATATTACCTGCTTTAGGTTGCGCACCACTCATTCCACCCAAGCCTGAGGTTAAAAATACCTTTCCTTGAATTGATTCGCCGGAAGGTAGCTGTCGACGGAAGGCATTCATTACAGTAATAGTGGTCCCGTGAACGATTCCCTGTGGACCAATATACATGTACGACCCAGCTGTCATCTGCCCATACTGCGTGACACCCAGCGCATTATAACGTTCCCAGTCATCCGGCTTGGAGTAATTGGGTATCATCATCCCGTTACTGACAACGACACGCGGGGCATGCTCTGACGATGGGAACAGTCCCATGGGATGCCCACTGTAAATGTGTAGGGTCTGCTCATCGGTCATTTGGGACAGATAATGCATTGTAAGCCGATATTGTGCCCAGTTCTGAAAAACAGCGCCATTGCCGCCATAGGTAATCAGTTCATGGGGATGTTGAGCAACAGCAGGGTCCAAATTGTTCTGGATCATCAGCATAATGGCCGCCGCCTGTTTACTTTTTGCAGGATACGCATCTATTGGCCGCGCATGCATCGCATAGTCAGGTCTAAAACGATACATATAGATCCTGCCGTAATCCTTTAATTCTGTCAAAAACTCTGGCGCCAGTTCAGCATGCCATGATTTCGGAAAGTAACGAAGGGCATTCCTCAAGGCCAATTTTTCTTCCTTTTTCGAAAGAATCTCCTTGCGTCGTGGTGCATGGCTTACTGTAGCGTCACGTTCTATTTTGGGTGGTAGCTGGGAGGGAATACCCTCTGCAACTACACGATTAAATATATTCTCTATCATCGTTCCTTTGAAAATACTTCTTTGCCATTTTTCCATACAGCCGAAGGCTGCATACTTCCCTGGTAATAAGTAATATTTTGATAATTATCGGTCTGGAATAAAACAAAATCCGCACGCATTCCCTTATGCAACTTACCTCGATTTTGCAGATTCAAGGCCTGTGCGGCGCGAAAAGTCACAGCTGCTAAAACCTCCGCATTGCTTAGTTTTTCCATCGTAGCCAATATGCAGGCGCTGGTTAGCAATTGGCCCATTGGTGCAGAGCCCGGGTTCCAGTCGCTCCCAATGGCCAGACATGCGCCAGCATCCAGCAGTTTTCGAGCTGGAGTGAAACCACAACCGATGCCAATTGATGCGGCAGGCAATGCTACAGCTACAGTATCAGACTGCGCCAAAAGCTCGATTTCAACCACTGTGGACGCCTCCATGTGATCGGCCGATCGCGCCCCTAATTCCACAGCGATCTGGCTTCCTGAAGTACTGAATTGATCCGCGTGAACCGTCAGATCAAACCCCATTTCTTTGGCCCGTTGCAAATATGGCCGGATCGTTTCCGCATCGAATGCTGTCTTTTCAATAAAAGCATCCACTCGATTGGACAATTGCTGTGCTTTCAACTCCGGAAAGAGCGCTGCTTCCATCAAATCAAGGTAATCTTTTGCGGACCCTTTATAGTCTCTTGGCAGCATATGGGCTGCCAGGCAAGTTGGAACCAAGTCCGCCGCAGTAAGTTCATTTGCTTTTTTTATCGCACGTAGAATCTTAAGTTCTTCTTTAACCTCAAGACCATATCCACTTTTAACTTCGATCGTTGTAATCCCTTGCGCCAATAAAAATGCCGCACGATCGACAGTAAGCTGTTTCAGATTCTCCTCCGTGCAAGCCCTTGTATCGGTGACAGTACTCCAAATTCCGCCACCAGCTTCCGCGATTTCAAGATACGAAGAACCGGCATTTCGAAGTGCAAAATCATTTGCCCGCTGTCCCGCATAACTGATATGGGTATGACAATCAACAAAACCGGGTAGCGCGACCTGATCACCTTTAAGACGAACAAGAACTACTTTATCTTGCCATTCTTGGTATAGAAAATCAAAGTCACCAACCTCTTGAACAAGCTCACCCTCGATCAAAATTCCCGCATGTTCGATAACCTGCAGTTTCGCATCTTTTATGGCACCCTTCAACGGAATATTGTCCATTGTCAACAATTGCCTGAACGGGCCTATCAGTTTTAAATCCTTTTCCATTTTCATGTGAGGCTAAAATGTATCAAAACGTTCTATCAGCTCCATCGTTATGGCTTTCTGCGGATTGCTTCGACGACGTAAGCTTATCAGCTCGCCCGATTTGACCAACTCCAATGCATTACTCAGCAAAGTTTCCATAGGCTGGTCGGATTCAATATGTGGAATAAATTGTCGTACGCGTTCATGAACTGCCTCCAATGCCGGAGTAGACTGCAGCGGGTGATGATAATCCTTCGCCTGTGCTGCACACAATAGTTCAATGCTCAGGATTTTATCCACGTTATCTATAACTTGAAGCAGCTTTCTACCGGAGATAGAACCCATACTCACATGATCTTCCTGCCCTAGCGATGTCGGTATACTGTCTGCACTAGCGGGAAAACACAAGCCCTTATTTTCACTTGCAATAGCAGCTGTACTGTACTGAAGAATCATAAAACCAGAATTGAGTCCTGTCGATTTCATTAACAATTTGGGAACCCCATTAGTTTGCCCCTCTAAGGATAAATAAACCCGGCGGTCTGATATATTACCTATTTCAGAAACTGCCAGCGTGGCATAATCCAAAGGTAAGGCAATGGACTGCCCATGGAAACTACCGCCACTAATCGTCAATTCATCGTTTATAATAACGGGGTTGTCCGTTACCGAATTGATTTCTAATTCAATCGTCTCCTTAAGATGAAGCCAAGCATTACGTGAAGCGCCATGCACCTGTGGGATACAACGTAAAGAATCGGGATCCTGAACGCGCGAACAATCTTTATGACTTTCTAAAATAGCAGACCCATAAAGTAAAGAATGGATATTTGAAGCAACATAACGGTTACCTGCATGTGGCCGCAGTTCATGTAGTTCGGAAAAAAAAGGTTTGATGGAGCCATTCAGCCCCTCAATCATCAATGCTGCGATAATATCCGCATTTTGAAGCACTCGGTTAAATTCACTGACAGCTTTTACACCATGAGCGGCCATAAATTGTGTTCCATTAATCAATGCCAGCCCTTCTTTAGCTCCCAAATGAACCGGCTTGAGGCCATGCTTCGCCAAAATTGTATCCGTTGCATAAATCTCACCATTGACGCTGACTTTCCCCAGGCCGATCAATGGCAAAAAAAGATGCGACAAAGGTGCCAGATCACCCGAGGCTCCAACTGAACCCTGCTTGGGAACAACAGGAACGACATTCTGTTCAATATGCCATATAATACGTTCTATCGTACTGTACTGAACCCCCGAAAAACCCTTCGCCAATGCGTGCACTTTTAATATAAGCATCACTTTAGCAAGATCATTAGCGATAGGTTCACCCATTCCCACAGCATGACTCTTCAGAATATTCTCTTGCAATAGCTGCGTTTGATCCGCGTCTATTAAAGTCGTGCAGAGCGGGCCAAAACCGGTATTGATACCATACACAACCTGCCCTCGTTCGACAATCTGCCGCACATAGGCCGCGCTCCTATTGATATCTGCTTTTACTTGCGCCGAGATTTCCCCCTTAATATCCCCTTTTGCTATTGCTAAGGCAATGGAGCAAGTCAAATGTCCACTGCCGTATAAGAATTTTTCCATCGTTATAAAGCTTTTATCAAATTTAGCCGCTATATTTAATAATTAGAAATACCATTTTTATCATCAATTGATAACCATGAATTATCAGATAGAACTCAGACACCTTCTTTACTTCAAAGTTTTAGCCGAAGAGCTGCATTTCAGAAAAGCTGCTGAAAAGCTATTTATCGCCCAGCCAGGGCTGAGCCGGCAGATCAAACAACTGGAGGTGAACTACCGTGTAACGCTATTGGAACGGAACAAACGGCATGTATCACTGACCGAGGCAGGCAAATATCTCTTTGATGAGGTGAAAGAATTGTTTAGGCATTTAGATCAGATTGAAACCCAGCTCCAGAGCTTGGCCAATGGCAGGATCAGCACACTAAAACTTGGGTTCATCGGCTCGGCCGTACAGACAATATTACCACAATTACTGATCGACCTCAAACAAAAACAACCGGATATTGAGCTCTCGCTGCATGAACTTGCCAATGAAACACAATTGGACCTAATTCAAAAGAAGGAAATTGATTTTGGCTTTGTCCGTCTTTCCGATACGCCCATAGGACTAGATAGCCTTCCTATTTATACGGAACATTTCAGCCTAGTATTGCCAAAAAACCATCCGTTATTAAAGCAGAAAAAATCAAATCTGTACGAATTAAAGAATGAATCTTTTATCTTATTTTCGAAAAATTACAGTCATTCTTATTACGATCTAGTCATGAGTATTTTCCAAGATCATCAGTTTACGCCGAAAGTTACATTACGTACCGTAAATGCGTTAACAATATTTAATATGGTGGCTCAGGGACTTGGTGTCGCCATTGTTCCCGCCTCTTTAAAGAATGGTTATCAGGCCGATGTCTGTTTCTTAGAACTGGACAGCTTGCCCCAACGAACTACCCTTTCCTTAGTTTGGAATACCGAAAATCGTAATCCTGGGATACCATTCGTTTTGGATATTATCACCTCCCAAAGCCTGAAAGCCCTTATTGCTGAAGACTAGCTTTTTTATCGTAGAAATATTTGATATATTTACTCGACTATATATTTAAAAAAACAAATTATGATTTTAGAAGTAGCCGTACTACAAATTATCGAGGGACAACAGTCTAATTTCGAACGTGATTATAAAACTGCCTGCCAGTATATAAGCGCAAGCAAAGGGTATATTACACATTCGCTCCGCAAATGCATTGAAAAGGATAACCAATACATTCTATTGGTCGAATGGGAAACATTAGAAGACCATACTGTTGGCTTCAGAGAGTCTGACTTATTTAAAGAATGGGAAAAACTATTACATCACTATTATGATCCGTTCCCTACCGTAGAACATTATGAAGTGTTAAAATAGCTTTTTTATCCACCTTTTTCAAGAATATCTACTATCTTTGTAGAAATTTTAAATTCAAATTTAACCCCTGTGAAGCCTAAGGCTTTACGGTAATACACAGAATAAGATGTATACAAAAGAAAAAGCAAAAGTAAATAGTTTCACGGTAGACCACACCAAATTGAAACAAGGGATATATGCGAAGGCTTCCAATACCAATAACAGCGCCATTGAAAGCTACACGACATACGATATCCGCATGATCAGACCGAATTCTCCAGAGCGCATGTTATCTCCGGAAGTGATGCATACGTTGGAGCACTGTTTTGCTACGGAAATTAGGACAATCTTGGGTGACGAAGTGATCTATGTTGGACCAATGGGCTGTTGCACGGGATTTTATGTAGTCTTAGCAGGCACAGACAGAAGCCCCCAAGCTGTTGCCGAATTGATGAAAGAAGTACTCGAAACCATTTTGACCGAGGGTTATGAGGTACCTTTTCAAAATCCGATCAGTTGCGGAAACTACACATTTATGGATTTCGATTCCTCAAAACAAGCCTGTGTCAATTTCTTACATTTGATCAATGCTGGAGAACTCGCTTTCGAATACCCTTATATTGAAGAAAACTAAATGATCCTTAACAAAGAGATTGAAACAATCATCCTGGTAGCAAATAAAAATGAATTATCTTTTACTACCGACAATAAATCGACCATCATCTATGAAATAGGTGTTGGGAAAGTAAACGCACTTTTATCAATAGCAACATTATATGAAGAGATCAGAGCGCTGGGCATCACCCCAGTTCTACTCAATGTAGGCACGGTTGGATGTACACGATACCCAATCGGTCATGTAATGTACCCAAATTACTATGCTCAAGGTGACGCTTATACCGATGGATTCTTTTTGGAGAACACGCTTTTTCTAAAGGGGCAAGGTTCAATCGAATCTGTTTCCCAGGCGGAATTTAATTACGAAGACGCCCTATTGACATCAGATCGTTTTATCAATGTAAATACAGCATTCTATCAAGATATCAAGCACCTTAATCCTTTAGCTTTTGATATGGAAGGCTACGCACTTGCAAATTTTTGCTTTCTCAAAAATCTGTCTTTTCATAGTGTCAAAATTGTTTCTGACAACTGCGATGGCACTGTAAAAGATTGGGAGAGCATTCTTGGTGAAATTTCCGGTCGATTGGGAAAAATATTGGATGAATTTGTGAATAACCGGCTCCACAAAGAAAAAATAAGCATATCAAGTATTTCTTAAGATTGAATACAGAATAAAAAGACCTAAAGCAAAAACTCTAGGTCTTTTTAATTCCCTTCTACTAAAGTATCGAAATAGCAGGATGCCCAACCCCACCTAGACTTTTTATTCAGGTCAATAAAAATCAAGAACCACTATTCTTTAAATTAATCTAAACTATTTCCAGCTGAGAGTTGTTTAATTAGATAGATTATGCACCCATCGTTATATTCAGTATAATTCTTCTACACTGCAATTAAATCGATCTAATATTTATATGAAGAACAAAAAAAAAATAATAATTTCAAATAGGCTGCCGATACAAATAGAACGAAAAAAAGATAAACTTATCATCAAACCAAGTGCAGGCGGTTTAGCCACCGGCTTAAACTCAGCCTTTGATTCCACGGAGATTCTTTGGGTAGGATGGCCGGGAATAGTTCCTAAGGATGATAGTGAAAGAGAGAAAATTACGGAGCTACTCAAGCCGATGAATCTGCTACCAGTCTTCCTGTCGAAAGATGAAATCCGCAATTTCTATGAAGGTTATTCCAATGAAGTTCTCTGGCCAATCTGTCATTACCAACCCAGTTATATCCATTTTGACCGGGAATACTGGTCTACCTACGTGACAGTCAATAAGAAATTTTGTGAGGCCGCATTTGCTGTACAGCAATCCACAGATTTCATCTGGGTGCAGGATTACCAGCTCATGTTGCTCCCACAAATGTTACGGCAAGAAAGCAATGAACTCAATATCGGTTACTTTCACCATATCCCATTCCCTTCAGAGGAACTTTTTATGAATATTCCACAACGAAAGGAGCTTATTGAAGGTCTGCTTGGGGCGGATCTTATTGGCTTTCATACATTCGCTGATAGTCAAAACTTTCTTAACGCATGTAAGAAAATACTAAACGTACCCTGTGGTCATAATCAACTTAAATACAAAGATAGACATATATTTATCGAATCATTTCCAATGGGGATTGACTATGACAAGTTTGTTCATACCAGTTCGCTCCCTGAAGTAACTACCATCGCTACTCAATTTCGTAGTCATTTCCCAGATCAAAAAATAATTATATCAGTAGATCGACTGGATTACAGCAAGGGAATTTTGGAAAGACTTAGGGCCTTTCTCACTTTCTTGGAAAAATATCCGGAATGGCATTCAAAAGTAGTGCTATATATGCTTATTGTGCCCTCTAGAGATAAAGTATCTCAGTATAAGAAACTAAAAGATGAAATTAACAGAAAAGTAAGCGAGATCAATTCGATCTATGGCAATCTAAGTTGGACGCCTGTTCTCTACTTTTATAAATCTCTACCATTTGAAGAGTTAATAGGTCTATACGTCGCATCGGATATCTGTATGATTACTTCAACGCGCGATGGTATGAATCTCGTCAGTAAGGAATACATCGCCAGCAAGACTCATACCGATGGTGTATTGATACTAAGCGAGTTTGCAGGTGCCTCAAAAGAACTTGTTGACGCGCTCATTGTCAATCCATATAATAGAGCTGAGACTGCAGACAGTATTTACCATGCACTTAAAATGGCGCCTGAGGAGATTAACGAGCGTACCGAAGCAAATCGTCAAATTATACAGAAATTTAACGTGCAGCACTGGGTTCGCTTGTTTATAAATCGTTTGGCGGAAACTAAGGCAATACAACGTGACGAATGGGCAAGAAGAATTTCTGATAAGGTGTTTAACAGTATCGCCGAACGTTATCGAAAAAGCCACAATAGGCTATTTTTTTTAGATTATGACGGCACACTTGTCAAATTTCAAAATCATGCACAAAAGGCTAGCCCAACGGTTCTTTTGTACAATCTCCTGGATAGCATTATCGCAGATCCGCTTAACACCTTGGTCATCATTAGCGGTAGGGCGCAGGAAAGCCTCTCAAACTGGTTTGACGGACGTTCCTACTATTTGGTTGCAGAGCATGGGATCTGGTCCAATTTCCCAAACTTCAATTGGGCTTATAAAAAGGGATTGGCCTTACATTGGATGCCCGAAGTAAAAAAAATAATGGAAAAACTTGCTGATCAAACTCCCGGCGCCTACATAGAAGCCAAACCCTACTCCCTGGCTTGGCACTATCGTAAAGTGGAGCTCGGACTGGGAGAGCTCAAAGCAGCCGAATTGAAAGAAATCTTAAATCCAATGTTAAATGACTATGGGCTGCAACTTCTTGACGGCAATGCTGTTATTGAAGTTAAAAACACCGAAGTCAACAAAGGAAAATCGGCGTTAGAAATTGCGGGCCATATTAAAGCCGATTTTCTATTAGCCATTGGAGATGACATTACGGACGAAGATCTCTTTAAATATCTGCCGTCTTCCACAATCAGTATCAAAGTGGGGAGTAATAAATCAGCTGCAAAATACTATTTGGATCAGCAGGAAGATGTTCTTCAATTTTTAAATCAACTTATTCTAAAATAATGAAGGAAAATACAATAGCAAACAGACATATTTATGAAGCCGGTATAATCGGTAACTGTTCTTACATTGCCCATGTAGGCATTGATACCAACATTTCTTGGCTATGTTGGCCATCCTTTGAAGATAGTTTTGTATTTGGCGGCCTAATCGATAAAACTCAGGGTGGATGTTTCGTCGTAAAACCGGAAGAAGAGATTGTTGAGACCAAGCAATATTATATTAAAAACTCCAATATACTTTGTACCGAAATTCACACTGAATCTTTTGCTTACCGTATTACAGATTTTGCTCCACGATTTGAACAATTTGGTCGGTATTTTAAACCATTGATGTTGATCCGGAAAATAGAACCGCTCCGAGGTGCACCCAGTGTTAATATCCAATGTCAGCCAACTGGAAATTATGGTCGTAGCACCTTAAAGGCTACGCGAGGAAGCAACCATATTCTGTATAGCGGAGCTGAAAATGGTGAACGCATCCGATTGACTACCGATGTGCCAATCTCACATTTTTTTCAAGATGATAGCTGGACAATTATTAGCGATAACAAATATCTTATACTGACTTATGAAGCCGCATTCGAATCTGCCATCGCTAGCACCTGTGAAGATTTTCTACAAAAAACAC
>JAQZAZ010000099.1 GCA_029239355.1 Sphingobacterium sp. | reverse complement strand
TTTGCTGAAATCACTTCCAGCATAGGCTTCACCAAATTGAAAACTTCCAAATCTCCACCCGGCATAATACTCGGTCCTCTTCTTGCGCCCTGCTCTCCTCCAGAAACTCCCATTCCCATAAAATGAAGGTCTTTAGAAGCTAAATTAGCTATACGTCTCTCGGTATCTTTGAAATAAGAATTTCCCGCATCAACTACCACATCTTTTGGACTCAGAAGCGGTGTTATGCTTTCAAGAACAGCATCAACCGGTTTGCCTGCAGGAACCATCAAAATAACTTTTCGCGGACTGTCTAAACTCAACACAAATTCCTCTAGAGAAACAGTTCCAACAACCTTTGTACCTGAAGCCACTCCTTTACGAAGTTCTATTACCTTTTCTTCATCTAAATCGAATCCTACGACAGAGAAACCATTATCGGCAATATTGTAAAGCAGATTTCTTCCCATTACACCCAGACCAATGATCCCGTAATTATACTTTTCCATTCTTACTTAAAGTTTATGTTATACATCAAATTTACTGAAATGCATGCCAGTAAAAAAATTATCTAAAATTTTCTTTCAATTGTGACATAGTTATCATCAACTGGAAAATGGAATTGCAACAATAAAATGGACACTTAGTTAAGCTGCAATATTTTGTTTATTCAATTTTCTAGCAAACTCCTCTGGTGATAAGTACCCTAAGGTAGAATGTTGGCTCATTGTTTTGATTATCTATGCACTAATTTTTAAAGCTCGATTTGAGGGAGAAGAAATGATTGATAGTATAGAATCTAGAGCCGACAAAAACTGAATTTAGAATCTATTAATTACTAATTTAAGTAGGGTTTATAAACTATAGACTAGCACTTCTTTATTAACTTTTTTTGCAGTATTCAGGGCTTTATCGAATACAACTGATAGATTTTCACCATCGCTGGTATAAAAATAATTGTCCAAGCCGGTTATTGTTTCAGCAATATGATCACCCCATGGCGGCCGTTTTGACAGATCTTCGATATCCCAGATTACCATAGAAGGTGCATAATCTTGCAATTCGATAAAAATCTTTTTTATTTCTTCACTAGCTAGATCTACTTTCTGCGGAGATAAACTTTTATAATATAATTCTTCCATAATTAAGGGGAAACGACTTCCCCATTTATTGTTCTCAAGGTTGTAAGCAACTGTTGAAAAGAATGAATGTAAAATATTTCCATTACCTATTTTATAAAAGATTGGGCCTACTTTTAATCCTACCATATTTTAAATTTAATCATATTTTTTCAAATGGAAACGATGACTTTATTTTTGAATCCTCCTCTCAAACCTGTTGTTTGCAGGCTCGGTAACATCAAAATGAGAAAATAACATTAGAACAAACATACAGTGCTAATTTTTGACACAGATCTAGCACTGAAAGGTAAAAAACTAATCGCATAATGAATAAGCTATATATTATCTTCTTTCTTCTCATTCTCCCGGGATGTACGATGCGTAAAAGCGCGATGACACCGATACAAAAAGATAAGTCCAAAATCTATGAAGATAAGTCAGTGCAGGAAGACTATGTTTCCATTCTAAAAACAATTTTGTCTGATGATTCTGCTGATATCAGGCTACAGCGCGCGGGAAATGAAACAGTGTTCATCCATAATAAGTTTCAAAGGGATTCTATCTCTTCATTGCAGGACAAGAATTTCTTTGCATGATACTTGTTCTGGTATCATGCAAGAACCACGAAGTTCCTGATATTTCTCCCGGAGAAGAATATTTATAGCACTAGTGGTCTTCCCAGTTCACCGTACCATAAAAAAGTTGGCTAATTGCCAACTCTATAATTCAAATTGTAACTTATATTCAATATTTAAGCAGCTAATGCCTTATGATCACAGTAACCGAATTACCTAAAAAATTAATTAACAAAGATACCGTCAAACTAAAGATTATTACAATGAAAAGGGTCGAAAACAAATCCCATCAACATAACCTAATAGGAATCAAACAAATTAATAATATTTTAAACATATCATTATCAACCACATAATTCTAAAATATTTTCTATATCATTATAAAAATAGTTCGGGTAGCCTACTATCAAGTTCACTAAACGAGGTGGATTGTTTATACATACATTAGCAATTCAGGGACTCACCAGACTGTGGGTACGCATATTGGAGCGTCGGTTAAATCCGCTATTACACCAATGCAAGTTTATATTATCTGCATTGGGATTATCGAGATATTAAATTTAGTGATAATGCCAAAATTCAGTCTATCTTACTACAATAACATGGTTATGAAAAAAATAAGAAAAAATAGTTTTCCGAAGTTTGTGCTGCTATGTGGCGTTTTGTCCGTAGGATGTCAGCCCCCAAAAAGCGATAAGAATAGTAATATTATTAAACAAGATGCGGTCACTGACAAATTAGTAAATAGAAATATAGCTAATATGGAAGTAAAGATAAGTGTAAACCCAGAAATATACTCGCTTGCCGAGAATGAAATTACCATTAATTATAGACTTACTAACAATTCGTCGTCAGCTGTTCTATTTGGAAGTGCTTTTACAATAGAAAAACAATACGAGACGGCTTGGGCTGAAGAGCCTTTTATTGACACGATGGGTTTTGAAGATATACTATACAGTACTGAGCCAAAGGAATCTAAAGATTTTCAGATTCCACTAACTAAGCTTTTGAAGAACAAAAAATTATCTCCGGGCACATATAGGATTGGTAAGAAGGTTAGGTTGGTTGATCAAAAAAAAGACTCACCGCAGATCTTTGGCCAATTTGAATTAAAATAATATCCTAAATCATTAAAATAATACAAACCGAGCTTTTGTCTCGTTTTTTATCTGTCGATTCTAAATACACACTGGATCGCTCCACTGGTAGGAATGACGTACTTATTTACCGGTGCATTCAACAACTTTCTGATTGATGAATCGATTCCGGTGAAATTGGTGCAATTGCCCAGCTTAATCTAAGGTTTACACCAATTAGTGAAAAAGGAATCTTTACATGCCAATCACAACTACAGTACTACGCGAAAAGATCCTAAAGCGTATTTTTTAAATTTAACAATCTAAATAAAAAATCCAGCGTAATGGTAGATCTCTAATTACCACGGGCGTTTGATTTCCGGTGTTCATTGGTTTACTGACATCGTAGGTGGATACTTCTAGGTTCAGCTCTTGTAATGCTTTACTATTCAATTTTACAATTTATTAACTAGCAAAAAGATATCATTGATTAAATGAATCTGTGAACTATTAATTACGATTGGCAAAATTACATTAAGTTTTAAAATTTGATATTTCGTAGAATTGCCTTTTTTTTGGTGAAAGATAACCATTGACATTATGTGGCGATCGTTGGTAAATTTGGCGATTAATAATAAAAGAATCATGCAGATCATAAAGTATAAACATGCTTATAGGGAAAATTGTATAAAAATCTTTAAAAGCAATCTCCCTAAATTTTTTGCTCATGAAGAACTGCAACAATTTGAAGCGTTTTTGGATCAATCTGTGGATCAATATTACGTAGTTCAGATTGATGACCGATTAATAGGTTGTGGTGGCATTTTTTTCGATGAGAAGAATGATGAGGTAGGACTATGTTGGGGCATGGTAGATGCTAGTTATCATGGGCAAAGAATTGGAAAGGTACTCACCCAATTCCGTCTAGATCTATTAAAAAAATTGTATACGGGTAAAATTTTAAAAATCGATACTTCGCAACACACGGCAGGATTTTATGAAAAAAATGGGTTTAAGATTGTGGATATTTTACCAAATGGTTTTGGTGAAGGTCTTGATAAATATATTATGATGATAGAACCAAAACTAAGGTCTTAAATGAACAAAACATAGCAGCCCCCTATTTTATACATTTTGCACAACATAATACCTTACTGTCTATGTTTTATAAACTAAAACAAATCAAATTTGCCCAGTAGATGATTATCCACATCAGATACTTATTGCATTGGCATTTGTACCTGCTAGATGGCTCTTGTAGTTAAAATGGTTACAATCAAAATTTATTAATAATATGAATAGTTCGTGGAATATTATTTTACTGAGTTTAGTTTCAATATTTTGTCAGGGACAAACATACAATGTCGGCGAGCGGACAATTGGCTACAATGATTATACTCGGGAGCGCCCAATAAAAACGCAGATATGGTACCCAACAGGTGATACAGACGTGAAGGATACTGAATTACCGTTCTTATTATCTCCTACGGTAAAGGATGCACAATTTGTCAATAAGAAACATCCACTGGTCCTACTATCACATGGCACCGGAGGGAATAGGCTCAGTTTAGCATGGTTAGCGATTGAACTCGCTAAAAATGGATATTTTGTTATCGCTCCTGATCATTGGGGAAATACCCTTGATAACAAAATCCCGGAATATTTTATTCGGTATTGGGAAAGACCGCTGGATATGAGTTTCTTACTGTCCTCATTTTTGCGGGATAAACGTTTTAACAGCTATATCGACAGTAACAGAATTGCTACAATAGGTTTTTCATTAGGTGGATATACAGCTCTCGCGCTCGCTGGTATACAATTAGATTGTGAGATATTGAAACTTAATGCATTATCAGAACTTGGCCGTAATGAATTCATAGTTCCGGAATTCGGTGACCTGAGCAAATTAATAGATAACATATCCTGCAAAGAAGTCCCATCAAACCTAAAAGATAGTCGATTTAAAGTTCATATTGCCTTAGCTCCGGCTTTAGGGTTGGGACTACCTGAACATAAGCAAAAAATCACATCTCCTGTTTTAATAATAGGTGCGAACAACGATCAAATTGCGCCTATAGAAACGAATGCATTAAAATACAGTAAAATCAATCCAAGTTCAGAAATTGTTAAGCTACCTGGAAAAACAGGCCATTACATTTTTTTAAACCGGGGAACACAGCAATTACAACAAGAAGAATCAATTTACTATCAAGATGATAAATCAATAGATAGACGAGTTGTCCACCAAAAGCTAACGACTGAAATCCTCAATTATCTTTCTCAGAACCTAAAGTAGAAAAGTTCACTTTATTTGAGCCTATTATCTTACTGATAAAGAAGGTCTCATCGAGGCTTAGCAATGTAGACATTGTTATTCATCTGGGTGGAATCGCCAATTCAGATGCAGATTTTAATGATTTAATGGATGCTAATATCATTGGGACTAAAAATATAATTGATGAAGCGCTTCTCTCCTACCAATGTTTTACAAGTGACTTAAGCGCAATATGTCTACGGATTGGTGCGTATGAGTTTCCCGAAGATTTTACAGAAATGAATGCGCGTGATATGAGGGAATACTATTACTTAATTAGATGATCATACTCACGTATCCTTTTCTCAGTTTCAGCGGTTTTTCTTTTGTATGGAATTAACAAAGTTCAAGCTGCAAAAGAAATGCAGAGAGCATTTCAAGTGCGTTATTGCCAATCTAATGTTGTGGGTTTATCTTTTTACGTTAGATATCGCCACCCAAGGATTTTTTTTAAAGGAGATTTCGAATTGAGCCCCTTTATCAATTTGATGGGGTAATTTTCAGATTGCGGAAATAACCATCTGTGCCTACATCAACAAATAATCCTACAGCCCCAGATATATCTGCTCCTTGCTTGAGATCATTCACAATAAGGGAAGGATGCTTGTCTTTGTTTAGAAAAAGTTTCGCACGACTGCCTTTGATTTCAATTTTCATCTTGATCCATTCATTCAAACCCATATCAGCATATGACTCATACTTCTCGGGATTCTCTTTTCTCAGACGGTCATATTTATAATCAGGATATGAAAAGTATTGAATGGAGTGGTTGCGTCTTACCTGATCTTCGGCTCTGCCATTCGTTGGACGTATATATATAGATTCAAATTTGGAATTCATGTCATTGATCCTGAATGCCAATCCGATAAACCCACGGTCGGTTGGAGAAGCTGTAGGAAGAAGCCGGCTTAGGACTTCTACCTCGATAATGCCATTTTTAAAATTGCTGTTCTTTATCCGTACAAATGTTGGTTCGTCCGCTTCTTTCACAGTAGAATCTTTTATGACCCCAACAATACGTTCCCCATGCAAATCATCGATTTCCATATAAACGTTATTGGGAACAAGATTGCTGCCGTCTAAATTTATTTTTTGGCAGTATCCACTTTTTGCGGCAAAAAGAATGAGAAACAAAATTATTCTTATATTTTTCATATTATTTAAAACACATTTGAAAGGATATTTAACGGCTGGGGCTTCATTCCGGAATTGGTATCATTGCCGGTTCGAGGATCAACATATAATTGCTCTGACTTTATCCAAAGCAGCTCCATGACGAAGAATAAAAGGCTAAATGTTGCAGATTTTATCATATTGCTTTTTTCTGTAAAAATAGTACCATTCATATCCTGCAAAAAGGTCATTTTATCCTTAAAGTTGTCATTTTATATTCTTTCGGTATTGCTGGGGCGTGATATGGGCTATTTTTTTAAAGAAACGGTTGAAGTTGGAGGGATCAGAGAATCCCAATTCATAACAGATCTCTTTTACGGATTTGTTTTGATACAGCTGTTTCTTTATTTCTGAAACCAGCTTATGATGGATCATTTGTTGCGCGGACATTCCGCTGAACTGCCTGCAGATCTTATTAAGAAATCCCGGACTTACATTAAGCATTCTGGTATAGGCTTCAACGGTCTGGTCCTGTAAGATTCTTTTTTCCAGCAACGAACGGAATCTATAGAAATCCGCATGAATATACGTATCCCTTTGCACATCGTACGCACCTGCATAGTAGCGGTTGAGAATGATAAGTAGTTGATATAGAAGTGACCTGATCATATGATTGCTGTCATTCTGGATCTGTCCGAACTCCTGTTCTATTTCCTGTAAAAGTTGCAGACATTTCCCAAATGATGTTTCATCGATCTGTAGTACAGCGGTATGCGAATACTGATGGAAGTACTGAAACCGATAGAGAAACAGCTCATCAGAAAAAAAGAGATGAAGAAAATCTTTTTCAAAGAACAGCGTGTAGCCTTTTACTTCTTCTTCAATTTGCCAACGGCGAACCTGTCCGGGACTTGTAAAAATTATGGTTCGCGGGTGTATTGAAATTATACTTTCATCCAGTGCTAATGTGCCCGCTCCTTCTTTGATGAAAATAATTTCGTAAAAACTAAGTTGATGTAATGTACTGTCTAATACATAATTTTTCAACGTTTCAATACGACCGATATCCAATAATAGCTCTGAACCATATTTAAAGGGTAGAAAATGATAGGTTTTAACTTGGGGGATCGATGCCATCTTTTACGATTTCTTTACTATATAATGGATGTTAAAAATACAAATTTGTGTTCTTGTTATAAAAACCCCACAAAATATAAGTGTTGCCTCAATGTAGCATTTTTTTGCTTAAAAATGTTTCAATATTGAAGGTGATGTACTCTTCCAGCAAGGACGGCCTGGATCTTCGTAGATTTCCTTTCTTTGCTAATTTAGGTACGAAAAACGCGAAAACAGGTTGAATATTACAGTGGCTATTAAAGTAGCCACTGTAATATTCATTGCAAGAGGTTAAATTTGTGATCCCCTGAATAAAGATGTGCTGATAAGGTTATCTGATTGCAAATTGCCATGTCTGCTGGACATTTCCCTTATTTTTCAAATCCTCCAACTGTTGGGCCGATGCTTTCTGCAATAAATTGGGCAGACTACTGAACTTTTCAAACTCCGGCTCATATTTACTCGCAATAATGAATCCATTGTCATAAAAAAATTGCTCAGCCTCTTCAAAAGAATCAAAATAATTTCCGCTGACATTATTTGATTTAAAAAAGCGTCCCCACTTTTTATCCTTATCGCTGCCAACTGCGCTGGTTTCATGTTTAAGGTAAATGTCTGCTGTTACCCAAGTACCACCATTTTTTTGCAAAACCGAATGTATATTTTTAAGTATTTGAGACTGTTTCTCTCTATTGAAATACATAAGCAGTCCTTCGTTAATAATAAGGAGTTCCTGGTCTCTAATCAGATTTTTGTCGAGTTTCAAAACGTCAAGTTCCTGAAATTTAAGGTTGCTTGGAATAGCGATATCCAGATATTTTAACATCTCGATTTTTGCATTCACTACCGGCATTAGATCGGTATCAAAATAGCTCTTCTCCGGATTTTTATTTGCGTAATCCAAGCCACGAAGTGAATATCCAGCTGACAATTCAAGTACTACCGGAGAAACATTCTTCTCGAGAAAAAAGTCAAGGGAAAGGTAGCGCATTTCAAAATGGAGTACACTCGCCCAAAACCCAAAATCTAACTTCAGTTCCTGTGGACTATCAATACTGAAATACTTCGCAATTTCGTTTGCATACGGTATAGTGGTCGTTTCAGCTTTAAAGGTAATCAGCTCTCTTGCTGTGTCAGTTACTTTGTTTAACATATCGTTCTGATTTTTCCGCAAAGTAACAGTATAGAGGTAGGCTGTAATAGGAAAAAATAGACCTGTTTATTTCTTGATAAACTCGTTTCCCAGGTTATTCGGTTTTTTCAAAAATAGACTTGGTTGTAATGTTAAGACTTTACGGAAGCTCTGCAAGAAATGGGATTCATCATAAAAAAGATCGTACAGCTCACTTTTATTCCCTGATTTTTTATCTCTTATGTAGCGGTTATATATCTCTTGAAACCGGATTATAGATGCATATTCCTTTGGTGTAATACCGGTCTGAGATTTAAAGAGCTTGTTGAGATGTCGTTGCGAAGTAGAAACATGACCAAAAAGATCTTTAATTAAAATAGTGCCTTTGTGAGCGTTAATCTGTTCTGTAATATGGACGACACGTTGATCTGGTTCAAACTTTATCCTTTCTATGAGCAGTTGGGTCAGTTCAGTTACTGATTCCCGAAGGTTTCCTGAAAAATTTGTCAAAACTTGGGAACCATCGAGCCTTCTTTTTGAGATGGATACTACTTTGTTGAGAAAACTTGAAAGGTCATTTCCTGCTATCGAATAATACCCGTATGGTTTGAAATTGATACCGATGGAATTTACTGGTACCTTACCTTTGAGTAGAATTTTAGTATGGTGCTGTCCAACCAAGTGAAGGTCAAACTTCGAATGAGGATAAGTTTGATCTTGAATAATATGTTCATATTCCCCACTATAATTCCATATTAGAATACATCGACCCGATGGAATAATAGTCGCTTGTTCGTTAATATCTATCTGCTCTGGGCTTTCAAACGACCAGATCGATTCCACATAATTAATTAAAGCTTCTGGTATTGGATAATATTTCATTCTAATCGGCTTAAAATTTATTTATTGAAGATGTTAGATGTGGCATTAACAAGTTTTTCAAGAATAAGCTTGTCAATACTGTATTCTAAGGAAACATACGGTTTGATTGGAAGATGTTAATCCTGATCATTGTTATTAAAAAAATGACCTATTCCAAGCGAGCCGATATTTCTTTCCCATCTGCATATATTTTCCCCCAATTGCAAAGGCTTTCCAAAATTGGCACTAAATCTAAACCCTTACTGGTCAAAACATATTCTATTCCAACTGGCACTGTGTCGGGAATTCCCTTTTTGATGATGATTGCGTGGGCTTCCAATTCTTTAAGCTGTCTGCCCAATACCTGTTCTGAGATATTGGGCAATTCCTTTATCAGCAAATGGAAGCGGTTATTTCCCTGCGAAATGGAATAGACAATCTGTGCTTTCCACCGACCGCCAATTATTGCGATTGCCGAGTTCAGTTCGCATACTTGAAATAAAAATTGTTCATTTATTGCATTGGTGGAATTTTCTTTACGCATCAGTATTATCCTTTAGTGACTCACAATTTTGTTCGTTATTGCACACGACAAAATGCTTGCTGAATTTTGTTCAAAATTACAAAATATGAACAGAACATTAAGTATATTGATTGGCTTATTGTTAACAAGCCTCTCGCTGCAAGCACAGGAAAAATGGATTTTAAAATCCGAATACCTATCTCAACCTGATACGGTACTGGTGTTTAAACCGGACACTTATAATGACCAAAAGCAATACCCTTTGGTCTATCTCTTACACGGGTACAGTGAGAACTACAAGCAATGGTCACAGACCACGGATCTGCAGAGGTTGGCCAACCAATATGGAATGGTTATCGTGACGCCGGACGGCTTCGTATCATGGTATGTAAACAGCCCTATCGACAAAGGCTCGAGGATGGAAAATTTTTTCTTCAAAGTCCTTGTGCCAAAAGTGCATCACATGCTTAACATTGATGACAAAAATATTTTCATCAGTGGTTTGAGTATGGGAGGATACGGTGCGCTTCGGTACTTTTTGCTTCACAACGATTATTTCAATACAGCAGGTTCTACAAGCGGTGGATTGAATGTTGATTTTGAGGATTTGAAAAAGACAAGTTTAACATTCTTCAACAATACGAGGGTAACAGACGATTTAACACGATTATTAGGCAACTATTTGGAAAATGACTGGAATGAGTACAGCATCTCCGAAATATTGAAACGTTATAAATCGAAAAACGATTTTTTAATAGATTGTGGAACGGAAGATATTTTATATCCGGTTACGGTAGAATTGAAAACATTGGCAGACAGCTTAAAAATTCCTGTAACTTTTATTACCCAGTCCGGTGACCACAATACGGAATACTGGAGCAAATCCATAGAACATCATTTTGTTTTCTTTAAGCAACATCTAAAGTAAAGTTTAGCCAACAACCAATTACACAGTAAAAAAAGGGGCAAGTCTATCGCTTTTAGACTTGCCCCAAGAATTGATAGTCAAGGATTCGACTGGTTAAGAAGTAAGTCTATTCGCAACATGCTGGACACACCTATTGACTTTTATAATATTTCATAACGATATTAGGACCATTTTCCTTTCTTTGAGTATTTTCAGTTCTACACCCTCATAAGTTTAAGTCTGTAATGCTGTAATTTCTGTGGCAGATAAGCCTCGCATAGCTGCCATTGTTTCCTTAACTAAAAATTGATTTGCCATATTCTTTTGTTTATATGTGTATAGCAAAAGTATGGCTGTTAAAGGTCCGCGCTGAGGAAAACAAGTTGTATGTAAGCGGTATCGGGGAGATACCGAAAAGTCTGGTGCTAGGGTAACTATAAATAAAAGGCTCTCCTCTTTTAAAAGGGAAGCCATAAGCTCCACCTAAGATAGTCAACCATGCATAAAAGCAGCATACTCCGTTTCGCTAACCCCAAATTTTTGTGATACAGCATAGGTTCCCCGGGATTCAATCACTTCATCACTCAACAATGCCAAGGAACAAAAGAGCATAATTCAGATTGTAGCGATAAAAGAACAAGTGGTATATCCGCTTCCAATATTTTAGAAATATGGACGAGCAATCTCATCTGCTAACGCGAGGTTTTCTGTACGTTTGTTGATATCAGATTCACCTAAAGCAACAATCAAATTTTGTTTATCGAGATCTCTGCAATAAGCCGGCTCACCAGGTTGTTGTCGCCAGGATGAAGCAATCGCACCAGCATCGATGGCGTCAAATCCGATTTCATCAATCAATTGCATGACGGAATGTTTGTCAGCTAAATTGTCACCTGCAACCGACAAAGCAATACGGTCAGGGTGCCCTTTGGGTAGTGCTTTTGCAACCAGGCTTCCTGCAACAATATTGTTGAATGCTTTTATCACAGGATGACCGATTACTTTTGCCACCCATTCGCTATCTGTTAAACCATTTTCGATGTCTATATTTCTGCCATCTCTTGAAGGATAATAATTGCCTGAATGGATGATTATCGCTTTTGATATAGATAAAATTGAAACTGGAAGATTTGGGATAGCTTTTTCTGGAATAGCTATAATAACCAGGTCTCGTGCGGCAGCAGCTTCTTCCACCGTTCCAGCAATAGCACCTGTTTTTTCAACAACTTCTGTCAACGATGCGGGCCCACGTGAATTGGAGATGATTACTTCGTGCCCTAAATTTATTAAATACTTGGCAAGCGTACTGCCAATATTTCCTGAACCAATAATTCCTATTTTCATCCTTTAATCATTTTATGATGTCACAAAATTACCAATCATTTTGTTTGTTTTACGACGTGCTTTCCCGAAGGAAAGCAAAATAGATTTCCCGTTTAAGAAGCTAATTCTACTTTCCTTTAGGAAAGTACTATCTTTTGGTAAGTATAATTCAGTTAATTTTGCATACTAAGATTTAGCTGTTTAACAGCTTCAATAAGATTGGTATCATGAGTCAAAATAGAACATTGAAATTATCCGCAGGAATAGCTGGAACAGGTTGGAACTATACATCGTGGATGCATAAAGATATGCCTGCCGATGCGGGGGAAAATGTGGACTTTTATATAGAACAAGCGCAGATTGCTGAAGCTGCCAAGTTTGAAACACTCTTTTTGTTTGATGTTAGCCATATTGGCCCAGGCAATATTCCGCATTATCTCAGTATGTTTGATGGGGCAACAATCATGTCTGCTATTGCAATGAAGACCAGTAAAATTGGTCTTTCTTTTACAGCTTCATCATCTTACACGGATCCTTACAATATTGCAAGACAGGTATTATCACTTGATAAAATAAGTAAAGGTCGTGCTTCTTTAAATGCTATTACTTCCAATCCCGGAGGAATGGTCAATTTCAGCCGTGGGCATTTGGGAAAGTCTGACCAATATCCGATGCATAGAGAGTTTCTGGATATCCTGCTGGGACTGTGGGATACCTATGAAGATGATGCTTTTCCAAGGAATAAAGAGACTGGCGTCTTCTTAAAACCGGACAAAATGCATACCATTGATTACCGTGGTGCGTATTTCTCCGTGGACGGCCCTCTCAATATCAGTCGCTCCGTCCAAGGTAGACCGGTCTTGTACACGGCTGGTTCTTCGACCACTTTTGTAGATATCGCAACAAGCTACACCGATGGCGCCTTTATAGCCGGGCCAAGTTTGGAACACGCCCTTTATACTGCTACCGCGTTACGAAATAAACTAATCGAGAAAAATAGGTCTCCCGAGAATTTTGTGATCGCAACTTCGCAAAATGCTATTGTTGGAAAGACAGACTCAGAAGCCCAGCAGAAATATATGGAACTGGTATCCCTCGACCGATATAGAGCGATGCCCGCACCGTTGTTTTTTGGATCTGCTGAAAGAGTGGCTAATCAGGTGCAGCAATGGTATGAGGCGGGGGCCATGGATATGCTGGTCGTAACGCAGGATTATCCGACAGGACTGGCCGATTTTGCTGAGCTGGTCGTTCCTATTTTACAGGATAGGGGAATTTTCCATAGCGAATACAAGGCAGATACGTTAAGAGGAAATCTGGACCTGAAAAAACCCTTATTCCGAAAAATTTAAAATCAGGTATGCTGATCAGCATTTGAAATAATCATTAAAAATAAAAAAATGAAAACGAAAATAAAATATTCTATATTGGAATTGGCAACAGTATCACAAAATACCTCTGTGAAAGAAACGTTAAATAACACGTTAGCGCTTGCCAAAGTAGCGGAAGAAAACGGCTATGAAAGATATTGGTTCGCCGAACATCATAATTCGCATACTGTTGCCAGCTCAGCGACTGCTGTTTTGATCGGGTATGTAGCGGAAAACACCGAGCGCATAAAAGTAGGTTCGGGTGGTGTAATGTTGCCCAACCATTCGCCACTTATTGTAGCAGAACAGTTTGGAACCTTAGCACAATTGTATCCACACCGCATTGATCTGGGGTTGGGTAGAGCTGTAGGGACAGACAGCGCAACGGCGCAGGCTATCCGTTCGGATTCGTTTCAAGCGGCACATTCTTTTCCAGATGAAATTGCGAAAATACAGCGTTACTTTTCTGAGGAAAACAAATCTGCCAAAGTAAGAGTTCCTATGGCTGAAGGTATGGACGTTCCGATTTTTATATTAGGCTCGAGCACTGACAGTGCCCATCTGGCAGCCCAAAAAGGATTGCCGTACGCTTTTGCCAGTCACTTTGCTTCTACGCATCTGTACAATGCCCTCCGCATATATGAACAGGAATTTCAACCTTCTGAATTTTTAAAAGCACCTTATACTATCGCTGGTATCAATGTAATCCTGGCAGATACCAATGCTGAAGCAGAAAAATTATTCACGTCATTGATCGGAATGTTTTATGGTATGTTAACTGGAAATATGCAAAACGTACAGCCTCCAACAGCAATGACAGATGAATGGCGGGAGATCTTTAATCATCCACAGGTGAATCAAATGCTAAAATTTTCTTTTGTTGGGGATAAAGAGACCGTAAAAAAACAGGTCATCAATTTTCTGGAAGAAACTAATGTAGATGAACTGATTGCAGTTTCAACAATGTATTCGGCTGAAGACCGCATAAAATCAGCGCAAATATTTGCAGAGGTGATGAACGAAATTAATGTAAATTTAGCAACTCAATAAGCTTAATTATGGCACAGAAAAAAATGCATTGTGATTGCCTTGCGACCATCAAGCCCGTCCGCGATACTTTAGATGTCATCAACGGTAAATGGAAATTGCCGATTATTATTTCCATAGGTGTCGGAAATGACCGCTTTACCGATATTCAGGAAAGTATTCCAGGCATTACACCGAAGGTTTTGGCCAAAGAACTAAAAGATCTAGAACAGCATAAACTAATCTTACGAACAGTTATCGATGAGTATCCTGTTAAGGTCTCCTATCAATTGGAACCTTATGCCGATACGTTAACACCGATAATTTACGCACTGAAAGATTGGGGCGTAAACCATCGGAAAGTTGTAACAGCAAAATAAAAAGACAACTATTGTATCGCTTGTAAACAGAATTGGCAGCATTGTCCCAACAATTCTCCTTTCTACTCATATTCTTGCTACGATTTTATAGGAATCTAACGTGTTACTAAATTTCTCGCAGGCATACTTGCTCCCCGATCTGAATGAAAAATCAAACCGGGAGAAAGTTTACGGTTCTTGATTGCCATTTTCCAGGCTGCCAAGGATTTTACTTTTACTATTTTTTGTCTCTTTGGAACTGCTCTGCCAGGTGTAATAGATTCTGGAACCAATGCCCAGAACTTTACACATCTTTTCAATCGGATATAGACCCTGATGCTATTTAATACATCTATATACTAATTATCGCT
>JAQZAZ010000098.1 GCA_029239355.1 Sphingobacterium sp. | reverse complement strand
TGTTTTTAAAGATTTTGCAATGGAACATTGCAGGCAAACATGATTCCATCCGCTATCGCTATAATATAACGGTGGAAAAGTCGCGGCCAGCGGAGAATAAGGAGTCTGGATGTAAAAGAGCTCCGAAAGTAACCTGACCGTAAAGAACGAATGCTGGGAGGTGAGCGAAGCATGCATCACAGGTGTGGAAGCCGTGAACTGAAAAGATTGAAACAAGGGGCAGCAAAAGAACCTCACCGGAAGGGAACTATCGCATGGAAAGGGGATGATCCGTGGAAGGTAGCGCAATAAAAGGTTGCTGGCTATACAAGTTGTGGCCGTACGCTACGCAGAGCAGAGCAGATATCGCAAAGAGGTAGATAGCACTGTGTGGGTGAGCGCAACAATAATCTCAAAATCACCTCCTCAGATTAAAACAGAGCCAACATGCTAACAAAAGACTTTAAATGATCGATGGGTAATAAAAATGATTCTATTTCCTTTCTAGCGTATTAAACTTGATCTAGATCAAAAAATTACGAAAAGGGGGCAAATGTATATAAGATGTTAAAGATATTGAATACTTTTATTCTAAATAAACATCATATTGGTCATGATAGATTATAACGAGCTTTTACAACAGATAGAGCACTATTCTAATACTTATATTGTGGAAAACATATCTTCTTGCCATTGTTTTCACAACAGCCTACACACACATTCAGTAGTAAAGGCGGCAGAAGAAATTTCATCGTTTTATAAGTTAAACGACGAAGATCATTTTATCGTGGCCAGCGCGGCTTATTTTCATGATCTAGGTTATGTAAAATCTGACAATGCGATTGGCCATGAGAAAAGAAGCGTGGAAATCGCTTTGGACTTTCTGAAAGATAAAGGCATATCCGAAGATGTTAAAGAAAAAATCAAAGGCTGCATCCTGGCTACACGAATGCCTCAGGATCCAAACAACCTATTGGAACAAATTCTCTGTGATGCTGACTTGTTCCATTTTGGTAACGATGACTTTGAAAACAGGAACAAGCTTATGAAAGCCGAAGCCGAAGCTGTATTGGGGAAAGAAATTGACAAAGATGTCTGGCGTGCAGGCACGATAAAACTCTTGTCCAGCCATCATTATCATACGGATTATGCGCAACAAAAGCTCAACGCAAAAAAAGAACAGAACTTAAAAGTTCTCGAACAAAAACAAGAAAAATCTAAGGCCAAGAAAAAAGAAGACAAAAAAGAAACAAAAAAAGAGAAAGACAAAAGCGCCAAACCCGAACGAGGCATAGAGACGATGTTTCGGATAACATCGTCCAACAACCAGCGCCTGAGCGACATGGCTGACAATAAAGCGAACATATTATTAACCGTCAATTCCATTATTCTATCCGTTGTCATTGCGGTACTGTTTAGAAAATTAGATAGCAATGAGCATCTGATCTTTCCAACGATTATCCTCACTCTAATTGTTGTGGCAACTATGGTGATGGCCATATTATCGACTATACCCAAAATACCCGCTGGAAAATTTTCAAAACAGGAGATCGAGGATAAAACCGTCAATCTATTATTTTTCGGGAACTTCTACAAAATGAAACTCGACGACTATAACGAGGGGATGCAAAAAGTAATGATCGACTCCGAATTTTTATACGGCATGCTTACAAAAGATGTTTATTCCCAAGGCGTCGTTCTGGGCAGAAAATACAAGTTATTACGTTATGCTTATGGAATCTTTATGTTTGGCTTGGTCATCTCTGTTATTTCTTTTGTTATTGCAACACTCTTATAAAATGGATACTGCTCTTCTAACCGCATTATTCCTTAGATTATTTTTTGAATGAAAAAAAAAGACCTATATATCAACAGAGATATCAGTTGGCTTTCCTTTAATGACAGGGTACTTAACGAAGCTGGACGCCCGGCAGTACCATTGTTGGAGAAATTACAGTTTCTCGCTATTTTTTCCTCAAACTTAGATGAGTTCTACCGTGTACGGATGCCCGTATTAATGGCTTGGAAGAAAATTAAAAAAAAGACTACTGACCAGGTCGTCCCGAATCTTGACATTGGGACGTATAAAAAAGCATCCAAAATTATCCATAAACAACAGGAAAAATTTGGACTCTTTTTAACTGATATTATTCAGCAGTTAGCTGCGGAAAACATTATCCTAATCTATAACCAAGAGATCCCATTAGCGGTAAAATCTCTTACCGCAAAATATTTTTTTAGCACGATTGCTTCTTATCTGCAAATCATTCCTGTTAATGAAGAATTCTCTTTTTTTCCGATCAACAACCATCTGTACTTTGCTCTGACAGACAATAGTGCGTCTGATCTGTTCATTGTCAATATACCCGCAGATCGCATTAATCGGTTCTTCACCTGCCAGGTCAATGCCAAAACATATGTTGTCTTCATCGACGATATCATTAAATTATTTTTACCCAACTTCATAAAAGACAAGAGTGTAAATTTCTACACCTTCAAAATTACCCGGGACGCTGAGCTTAATTTGCAAGATGAATTTGAGGGTGATATTGCTCAGAAAATAGAGGCAGAAGTCAATAAAAGAGATCTTGGTTACGCAACCCGATTCTTACATCAGCCGGGTTTTCCAGAACAGCTCATCGAAAGACTTGCGGTTCTTTTTGACCTGCGGAAAAGTAGTATTGTCGCCGGAGGTTATTACCATAATCTAAAGGACTTTTTCTCCTTCCCAATAAAAGAGGAAGCATTGTCCTTCCCGAAACAGCGACAGATAGAGGTACATCAGGATTTCGAACATTCCCTTTTTGATCAGCTCGATCAGAAGGATATATTGATCTGTACTCCTTATGAATCGTTTGATCCCATTCTTCGATTTTTTAACGAAGCGGCTATCGATCCTGAGGTTGTGGAAATCCACACGACACTCTATCGAATTGCCGGTGATTCGCGTATCGCCCAGGCGCTGGCTACTGCAGCAAAGAATGGCAAGAAAGTGAATGTGTTTGTTGAATTAAAAGCACGTTTCGACGAAGCCAATAATATACATTGGTCCAGAATTATGAAGGAACAGGGGGTAAGAATCAGCTATAGTATCCCCAATCTCAAAGTGCATGCTAAAATTGCACTTGTCAAACGAAAAGATGGAAAAGAAAGTGCTCTATTCGGGACTGGCAACTTAAACGAGAAGACCGCCACCGTGTATACCGATTATTTTTTGATGACATCCAATCATCTGCTGACAGCGGAACTAGGCCAGCTTTTTGAGTTTTTGCCCAATAGAAAGAAACCAAACAGTGCAACAGATATTTTATTTCAGCACCTATTGGTAGCACAATTCAATCTAAAGCAGACTTTCATCGGGCTGATCGACGAAGCAATTGCTCAGCTCAAGCAAGGAATAGCTACTTCGATAAAAATTAAGTTAAACAATTTAGAGGAAGAATCGTTAATCAATAAATTGTATGAAGCTAGCCAGGCCGGTGTAAAGGTACAACTGTTAGTTAGAGGAATCTGTCGGCTTAAACCTCAAGTAAAAGGTTTAAGTGAAAATATCATTGTTAAACGGATCGTAGGTCGCTATTTAGAGCATGGGAGAATCTTTATATTTCGGTATGGCGGTGATACAAAGGTATATCTAGGCTCTTCAGATTGGATGGATCGCAATATCTACCGTCGGATAGAAACCTGTTTCCCGATACTGGAAACAGCATTATCCAAAAAGATTCAGCAACTCTTCGAAATCCAGTTCGCTGACGATATCGAAGCTACCTTTATTGATGACCTGGGGCAAAACATACCAATACCACATCCGATTGGCAATAAATCGCAACAACAAATTGTTGATTACTTAAACAACTAAATTGATGAAAAACTCAACACGACTATCAGCTTTTGCATTGGGAATAATTTCCACGGCATTACTAGGTTGCAACCCTAGTAATGCAAACAAAGAACGCACAGCTAATTTTACGGACACAACAGCAGACAAAAAACCGCAACAGACAATTCCTTATAAATTGCTGTCTGGCGAAAAGATAAGTTTACCCAACGAGCTGCTCGAAATATCAGGACTCGCATTTCTAGAGGGTCAGGATGAAGAGATTTATGCCATTCAAGATGAACAAGGATTACTTTTTAAATACCATTTGCCTACACAGAAGCTCACATTCAGCCAATTCGGAAAAGATGGTGATTACGAAGACATTGGTATTAGCAAAACACATTTCTTTATTTTAAAGAGCAATGGCAGTGTCTATTCCTTCCCAATGACAGATAAAGATAACATACAGGCAGTCGCTGAGCAAAAAGACATTCTTCCCAAGGGCGAATATGAAGGACTTTATGTAGATAAAGCAGCTAACCTCGCCTATGTTCTCTGCAAAGAATGCCGGGTAGATAAAAAACAATCGCAAACAACTGGATATATTTTTTCCATTGGAGCTGATGGTAAATTCAGTCCAAAAGGCGAATTTTCGATCCAAGTCGATGACTTAAAGAAACTTGATCCCAAGATTAAAAAGACCTTCAAACCTTCAGCACTTGCAAAGAAAACCGATAGCAATGAATGGTATATTTTATCCTCCATTGACAAAGCTCTCGTTGTAACGGACGAAAACTTCAAAGTCAAATCCTTAACGCCGCTGGATCCAAAACTATTTCCTCAACCAGAAGGGATCAACTTTGATTCAAAATCCAATCTTTATATCAGTAGTGAAGCCGGTGATCAAGACAAAGGAATCATTTATAAATTTGAAAAATAATAAGCATGCAACGGGTCTTACCATTCCTTTTACTTTTTTTCACCGCACAAGCTTATTCCCAGCAGAAGAACAAGTCGACCTTGGCAGCTGAAGCACACAAAGACAAACCTTTGGCACAAGCCGTTATAAAAGACAGTACTACTGTCGTAGCAAACGCAAAGTATGGACAGGCGGGCAAATTTAAAAAATCATTTCTGGGAGAAAACTACCGCAAAGAATGGGCTGCCGAGACCTCATTACCGATACTTCAGCTATCTAAATTATTTGGCGGTCTAACGCCTATCAAACAGGGAGGGGGCATGCAATCCGTGTCACTTCGATTGACAGATCCAACAGGAAGAGAATGGGCCCTTCGATCAGTAAATAAACGAACAGAATCTTTGATTCCAGAAGAATTGCACGGTACCTTTGTCCAAGATGTCTTGGATGATGCGACAAGTGCGCAACATCCTTATTCCGCGCTGATGATCCCGGCACTGGCCAATGCTGTCAATGTCCCACATGCACATCCTATTATAGGATTCGTCGCACCGGATCCAATCCTGGGCGAATACGCAGCACTATTCGAAAATACTGTTGCCCTATTGGAAGAACGGGAACCGCTGGGCGACTCTGATAATAGTGCTAAAGCGGTGCGCAAACTCCAGGAAGACAATGACGATAATTTTAAACCCAAGGCATACCTCAGAGCACGTATGTTGGACGTGATGGTAAGTGATTGGGATCGTCATGAAGATCAATGGCGCTGGTATAATGAAAATCAGGATACAAACGATAAAGACAAAGACTACATTCCCATTCCTCGTGACCGGGATCAGGCCTTACGTGTTACACAGGGATTCTTGATGAAAGATATTTACCAACGATTTGTAAATCCTGTTATGCAAGGATTTACAATGGGCATTCCAAATATCAGATATTCCCTTTTTAAATCCAGGTTTTTAAATGCACACCCCAGCAATCAGCTCTCCCACAAAGAATGGACAAAAGAAGTTGACCAATTTGTCGGCCGATTGACCGATTCAGTACTCCGGCAGTCTGTCAACAGCTTACCCCAGTCTTCCATAGCGATTCGGGGCGAACAGATTTTTCGCACCCTTCAGAGCAGACGTGATGCCCTGCCCACCGCAATGGAACAATATTATCGCTTCATCAATAATATTGTAGATATCCATTTCAGTGATAAGAACGAAAAGGTAGAGATCGTCAGCACCAAAGACAGGGGTTTAAAAATCAAGGTATCCAAAATCAATAAAGATGGACAGGTGACAAAAACTTTGATGGACAAAGTTTACGAAAAAAATTTGACGAAAGAGATCCGGTTATATCTTTCTGAGGGTCAGGACTCGTTGTCAATAAACAATACCAATTCTCCGATAAAACTGCGAATTATTGGTGATAGTCTGCCAAAGACCTATGTAATCGACAATAGCAAATCAAAGATAAAGCTCTATGAGAATACATCCAATTCAACGTTTTTAGGAGAAAAAAGCCGGATCAAGCTGCACCGCGGTAAGGATAGCGTGAATACAGCGTATGTCCCCGTGAATTTATACAATTCCTGGTTACCATTGTTAACAGCTGGTTACAATGCTGATGATGGTTTTTCTTTAGGGCTTGGCGCTGCATATACCCATCAGCGGGGATTTAGGAAAGTGCCCTTTACCTATAAACAACAGATTACAGTCGCTACGGCATTCCGGACAGGTGCCTATAAAATTCATTATCGCGGTGAATGGGAAGATGTCATAGGCAATGCCGACTTCGTCATTGACGCACTGGCAAAAGCTCCCGACAATACACAAAACTTTTTTGGCGTGGGCAACAATTCATTGTTTTTAGAAGATCAGCATGGGGCAAAGTACTACCGTAGCCGATTCAATATTTTTAATATCAATCCGCTACTGAGGTGGCATCCATCATCAACGTTAAATTACGCGATTGGCCCCCATATCCAGTTCTATCATCTGGATCCCGTTGAAAATCAAGGTCGTTTTATCCTAAATCCGCAGGCGCTGCATTCCTATGATAGTCTCTCCATTACCCATGACAAGGCCTTCGCTGGATTAAATGCTTTTCTAATACAAGATACACGTAATCGCAAGATCAATCCCAGTAAAGGAGTATTTGTCAAGGCTGCAATGCATTCCTTTTTAGGTTTAAATAAATATTCGCGTCATTCGGCACAGTTAAGCGCAGAAATGACCGGTTATTTTAGTGCAATTAACGAAGGTATTATATTTGCCAACAGGGTAGGAGGAGGAACGGTGGTAGGTAACCCAACATTCTATCAATATCTTTTTCTTGGTGGTCACGAAAATCTACGTGGTTATCGACAATACCGTTTTGCTGGGGAACAAATGGTCTACAATAACCTCGAGGCCCGTGTTAAGATCCATGATATAAAAAGCTACGTTCTGCCCGGGGAGCTGGGCCTCATGGGCATGTATGATATTGGAAAAGTCTGGGCAAAAGACCATAACAGTTCCACTTTCCACCAAGGATTCGGCGGTGGGCTTTATTATATCGTGGCAAATGCCTTGCCCCTGCACTTCGTGATGGCCAAATCCAACGAAGGCTGGTATCCTTATTTTAGTACAGGCTTTCGCTTCTAAAGTATGTTCAATAAATGGAAATAAGGAAAGTACAACTGACAAAAGGCAAAAGCATAATCTATAAGCTCGAAAAAAAACTTCATTTTGAACCTTTCTTTCGATACCTAGAATCCTTTACAGAAAGTGGTATATCTTCTGATGATATGATTCCATTATTTGCCCTAGAGCGGATAAAAGAAATTGAAAGTGACAGCGGTAAGCTATGTAAACACAACTTAAGTTCCTATAAAGATATTTTGCAGCTCATCTATAGCCTTTCGGTATCGCTTATAGATACAGATCCCAAACGATATTGGGCGCTCGCTACGCCGCTTGCAGAAGAAACGTTTTATGGGACAGATGCCTTTTTTGACCTCTGGAAAAATAGATTGGAGGAACAGGATATCCCAGGTCAAATGCAAGATGGAAAGACCCTAAGCAACCAGGAAAAGCTGATATATGCGCTTATTCTCGAACGTCTATACGGACTGCCTGCCAAAGAAAATAATACAATTGTTTATCATCATTTAAATGAAAAAGGCGAAATCATCGATTATTATGATCTAACTATAGATTTCAAATTTGTTGATATTAAGCAAAAAAAAGAACTTCCGCAATTTGACTTGAGAAATCTGAGCAAAAACACCAATGACGCTTCTTTGTTCAATTGGGATCATGTCATTAATGCAATTAAGCTAGAAGATTTTGAATTATCCGGGTTCACTATTCTCACTGTCAAAAAAAGTAGTCTTGAACATACTATTAACAGAATTCAGTCTATTTTATTGGATCTTGCCACATACAATTATCATCTTTTTTTATCAGATGTGGAGAAAATTATCACTCCGATCCTAAAGAGTACGGATACAATCTTTAGTCTGTTTCCATTGTTTCAGTTAAATGGCCTGCCTTTTTTTGATTATTCCATTACAAATAAAAGTATTTTAATCTCCGAAGCACACGCCAGCAACAGCTATACCAACATCAATCCGCAAGTTGCAAACTACTTAAAACACCCGCATCTTATTTTTTATAATACCCTAGATACCATTAAAAATACCACATCCATTTTTGATGAACGAATTAAGGCGTCCGGGGTTAAGACCTATCTGTGTATTCCATTGATACATAACCAAGCCTTGTCCGGGATTATGGAAGTCTACAGTCATCGGCTGGATCAATTGGATAATGAAACCATTCAATCCCTTCGCGCGCTTGTGCCGCTATTGTCCCAGCTATCCTATGATATCACGGCAGAGTTCAAGAAACGCATTGACGAGATTATTATTAATCGATTTACAACAATCCAGCCGGCCGTACAATGGAAGTTTAATCATATTGCAGCTCAATATATTCAGGAACTGGAAAATGATGAACAGAACGCCCATATTAAACCTGTTATTTTCGAAGAAGTCTATCCACTTTATGGTGCTATAGATGTAAAGGATTCTACCGTCATCCGCAATGCATCTATTTTAAAAGATTTTGGTTTCAAAGTGAAACAACTAGCTCTTCTCATTGACGAACTATCCAGGGACGGCAAACATCAGCTCATTATTGATTTTTCAAAACGGGTAGACCAGATTACTTTGTCACTCGACCAAATCTCCTTTGATGAATCCATGGTCAAGATCATTGAATTTTTCAGAAAAGATGTACAGCCATTTATCGAGGCCGCGAGAAGAGAATTCTCAACAAAGCACGCCATTATTGAGCATTATGCCAAGCATTTTTTCACGAATCGTGAAACTGGAGAATTTTATAGAAACGAATTTGAAACCTCATTATGGAAGATAAATCATATCATCAGTAAGGAGCTCAATCATTTCAACAGTTTCATTCAGGGCAATTATCCATCATATTTTCAAAAATTCAGAACCGACGGTATCGAGTACGATATCTATATAGGAGAATCCATTACACCACAGCAGACCTTTAGCAAAGAATTTATCAATATCTTTAGGCGACAGCAGATTATCTCCATGGCCCATATTGCATTGAAAGCACATCACGCAAAACAGGATTTACCAATTTCTTTGGAGACCACACAGCTTATTTTCATCAACCCACACAGTATTGATATCAGCTTTCGGGAAGACGAGCGTCGATTTGATGTTGAAGGATCATTGAATATCCGTTACGAAATCATCAAAAAAAGAATAGATAAAATACGAGTAAAACGGACCAAGGAAAGGCTCACCCAGGTCAACAAGATTGCCATTGTCTATCTTTCGGATGAGATCCTAGAAGACCTTAATCTAAGTATACAGGCTATTTATGACATGGGCATCATTGAAAGTACCGTAGAACATCTCAAACTTGAGGATCTGCAAGGAGTTGTAGGTTTGAAAGCTATTCGTCTTACAGTAAACTTAAACTACCGAGATTTCTCCTAAATTTGCAGAAATCTCTCTCGGTTAGTAGAGCGTAAATAGGGAAATTATTTTAATAACAGTATTACGATGATAACTGATGCCAACTATTTTTATTTAAGCGATTTGCTTGGCACCTTATTTTTTGCGATATCCGGCACTTTATCCGCGAAGCGTAAGGACATCGATATTTTTGGGGCTGCATTCTTGGGCTTTGTGACGGCTATTGGTGGCGGATCCATGCGCGATGTATTTCTAAATTTACGGCCGGTTTGGGTAAATGACAGCAATTATCTTATTGCGATATTCTTAGGCATTTTAATTGCGATCATCTTCAATAGGCAGCTCTATGGTTATTATCGAACCCTGACACTTTTTGATGCGATAGGAATCAGTTTCTTCACCATCTTAGGCGTGCAAAAGTCGTTGAACTACGAAAGTAATGTCTATGCAGCCATCATCTTTGGTATGTTTACCGCTGTATGTGGGGGTATGATACGAGATATCCTCCTCAATGAGACGCCTTTGATCTTCAAAAAGGAAGTCTATGCTACCGCCTGTTTGGCGGGCGGATTAATTTATATTTTGCTTGTTCACCTCGACCTTGATTTGTCCTGGGCAGCTATTATTGCTGCTGGTGTTGTTTTCCTGATTCGAATGACTGCGGTTAAGTATAGGTTATATCTTCCCCGATTGGATTGAGCAGAAAGATTGGAAAGATATCGCTATCTATAAAATAAGAAAAGCGTTAGTTTGGACTAACGCTTCCTCTTTTGCTGTGGAAATCTCATTTTATAGCTCACGCGGATATTTCCTTTGGCAATCGCATCCAATTTACCTTTCAACATCGTTTTCTTAAGCGTACTCAATTTGTCTGTAAACAGCTTCCCTTCAAGATGGTCATATTCGTGTTGAACAACACGCGCTGCCAATCCAGTCAGATCCACTTCGTGCTCCTCAAAATTCTCGTCCAAATAATTGATACGAATATTTTTATGGCGAAGTACGTCTTCATTAATATCAGGAATACTTAGGCAGCCTTCGCCAAAAGCCCATTTTTCACCAGACTCCTCGACCATAATTGGATTGATGAAAACTCTTTTGAAAGATTTGAGCATTTCTTTATTCTCTTCGTCATCTTCTGCAAACGGCGTCGCATCAATAACAAACATACGTATTGGCAAGCCTACTTGCGGCGCCGCAATTCCAACACCATGTGCAGCATACATGGTATCAAACATATCATCTATCAATTTCTTTAAATCAGGATAGTCTTCATCTATTTCCTCAGCAACCTTTCTTAATACAGGGTCGCCATACGCCACTATCGGAAGTTTCATATATAAATAATAATTTATAAGTGTCAATTGTCATTGATAAAAATGAACTCGTTGCACTTAGTTTGTTTTTTAAAGTCCTATGAAATATGCTGTATAAATTATATACCACAATTTTTTTTTCGCTTGCAGCTGCTTAGCCGCATCGATGTTATGCTTTTTAAGCATGGATATTCACAGTACAACCATATTTTGCACAAAGATACGGATAATTATTAAAAGCGAATATTTCGTCAGAACTTCCATAAGAGTTACTTTTGTTTTATGAATCCATCTTTTAAAGATCTTGTTATTCGTTTCAAAATCGAACTTGAACGTCATCTATCAGTGCGGTTACCCCTGAGCGAAAAAGATGGATATCTACAAATTGATTCTTCTGAATTAACAAAAAAGATCCTTCTTTATCCCAACGAAAGACGTTTACGGTTTCAGGGGCCCGGAGAGGGCATTCATATAGACGAGGATATATTAGCACAAAAATTCGGCCTCATTGTTCAGCGCATCATTGCCAAATGGAAGAATAATCGTCGTATTTACGCCCGGAAAACAATCGTTGCGCGGATTGATAAAAAAGTAAGTCAGCAGTTCCTCGTGGAACATCACCTACAAACTCCGCTTCCGGGAAAATACAGATATGGACTATATGAGCAGGGCGAACTCGTGTCCATAGCTGTTTTTTCCGGAGGGCGCCGTATGAACGATAAAAATGACGAATACCGTTCTTTTGAGTTATTGCGCTTTTGCAATAAATCTGGCTATAACGTGATTGGCGGACTAAGCAAATTAATCAAGGCTTTTTCGAAAGACTTTTCCCCAGGGGATATCATGACTTATACCGACAGGGACTGGAATCAGCATTCTTCCTTAGAAAAAATCGGTTTCACGATAAAAGAAATTACAGCTCCTATCACCTTCTGGGTTGCAGGGGCGCATAGATATACTTATCGTAACGAAGAAGAGCTAATTGTATTAATGGATCAGGCTCCACTTGGCTTTCCAAAGGAAAACATGGGAAGCATCAAGATGATTTTATATATAAAATAAGCTAAATTGTGTATATTGTACACTGTAATAATTTGAAAAATAAATAATCAAAAAATAATAACGTTATGAAGAGAAAACTTCGCATGGGTATGGTCGGAGGCGGAAATGACGCCTTTATTGGTGCTGTACACCGCATCGCCGCTTTTATGGATGGAAAGATTGAATTGGTTTGTGGCGCATTTAGCATTGATCCACAGATTTCAAAACAATCTGGAGAAGACTTATTTGTAGCTCCTGAGCGTGTCTATCTCAACTACGAAGAGATGATCGAAAAAGAATCTTTGCTTCCTGAGGGGGAGCGTATGGATTTTGTAACGATCGTTACTCCAAACTTTCTACATTTTGCTCCAGCTAAATTAGCTTTGGAAAAAGGCTTCGATGTTGTTGTTGAAAAGCCAATGACTGTATCTGTTGAAGAAGCAAAAGAATTACAGGAGACTGTAGAGCGTACGGGCCGTACATTATGTTTGACCCATACCTATTCAGGTTATCCGATGGTAAAGCAGGCCAAAGCGATGGTAAAAGAAGGCCACTTTGGTAAAATAAGAAAAATTGTTGTTGAATATCCACAAGGCTGGTTGAGCCGTTTAACTGAACGTGAAGGCAATGCTGGCGCTGCTTGGCGCGCAGACCCAAAACGTTCGGGCAAGTCGTTGGTCATGGGTGATATCGGTACACACGTCGCTCATCTTGCGGAATATGTGTCAGGATTAAAAATCGAAGAGTTATGTGCTGATTTAACAACATTTGTTGAAGGCCGATTATTGGATGATGATGGCTCCGTATTATTGCGTTTCCAAAACGGTGCCAAAGGTGTATTAATGGCATCACAAATCTCGGCAGGAGAAGAGAACGCTGTTCGTATACGTATTTATGGCGAAAAGGGCGGGTTGGAATGGGCCAACGAAGACCCGAACAACCTGATCATCAAGATGCTTGATCAACCTCGCCAGCTATACCGTACAGGAAATGCATACGCTGCGCCGTATACATTGAGTTCGTTTGCAACGCATAATACACGTGTTCCTGCTGGTCACCCAGAAGGTCTATTGGAATCTTTTGCTAATATCTATCGCAACTTTGCGGCAACAGTTACCGCAAAACGTGAAGGAAGAACTCCAACCGTGGAAGAACAAGACTTTCCAACAGTTTATGACGGGGTCAGAGGTATGGCCTTCATCGATACTGTCGTAAAAAATAATGAAGGAACAGAAAAATGGACTAAATTTGTTCTGTGATAGACAGACTAAAACCTATACTTTCTCTTTTGGAACAACAATCAGTTCCAAAAGAGAAAGTTATCGTTATCCTAGGGCCCACAGCCTCCGGCAAGACCAAACTGGCAGTACAACTTGCCCAACAAATTGATGCCGAGATTATCAGTGCCGATTCCCGTCAAATTTACCGACGCATGGATATTGGAACTGGAAAAGATCTTACTGAATACCAAGGCATTCCCTATCATCTCATCGATATACAAGAACCGGGAGCAAAATACAATCTTGGAAATTTTATTGCTGACTTCCATCAAGCCTATCAGTCCATTTTAAAAAAGGACAAGCACACGATCCTCTGCGGTGGAACGGGTTTATATTTGCAGAGTGTTATCCAACAGACTCCCTATGCATTAATTCCCAGTATAACAGGCTTCAAAGAGTCTCTCGCTGGGAAGACAGCGCCTGAATTGATGGAACGGCTAAGCACCTATGTATGTCCGTTGGATTTTCAGATAGACCATTCCACGAATAAACGTATTGTCCGTGCCATTGAGATACTCGAATTTCTCCAAAAAAACCCAGAGTTCAAACCCAAACAGCAAGCTCCAGAAGCCCTTGTCATTGGTTTAAATCCACCATTAGAAAAAAGGCGGGAAAGTATTAGTAAGCGATTGAATGAGCGAATCAAAAGCGGTTTTCTACAAGAAGTCGAACAATTACTGACCGAAGGAGTTTCTCATGACCAGCTGCAATATTATGGTTTAGAGTACAAGTATGCCTCCTTATATCTCCTTGATCAAGTGGATTATACGACCTTTTTCACCAAACTGGAAACGGAAATACACCGGTATGCCAAACGTCAAATGACTTACTTCCGAAAAATGGAAAAAGATGGGATTAAGATCCATTGGATATAAACAAAAAAGGGCTAGTATGACTACTAACCCTTTTCGTTAATCTCTTTCTATTATAACTTGATTTCCTCGTCTTTCGCATTGAAAAAGTGGAATTCAGTTAGATAATATGACGTCATTGGATTTACTTTAATCCATTTACCGTACTTCATAAACCATTTCATTCTTTTAGAAATCAAACCAGACTTAATGTAGGCGTCTATGTACGGGTGAACACATAAGGTCACCTTTTTCTCATTCTGTTCTTGAAGAATAAAACTCAAATTATTTTCAATATCATCCATTAGGACAATACTTGATCGGATTTCACCTGTACCATCACAAGCCGGGCATTTCTCGTTTGTGACAATATTCATTTCAGGTCTTACACGCTGACGGGTGATCTGCACCAGGCCAAATTTACTTGGTGGCAAAATCGTATGCCTCGCCCTATCCGACACCATACATTCTTTTAAGAATGTATACAACTCTTTTCGGTGATTGGGCTTATGCATATCAATGAAATCGATGACTACAATTCCCCCCATATCACGCAGGCGCAGTTGCCGCGCAATTTCTTTTGCTGCTTCCATATTGACCAGCAATGCATTATCTTCCTGATTCTCCTTATTGGCAGAACGGTTACCACTATTGACATCGATTACATGCAGGGCTTCGGTATGCTCAATAACGAGATACGCGCCGCCAGGCAAAGTAACAGTCTTGCCAAAAGCTGCCTTGATTTGCTTTTCAACTCCGAAATGGTCGAAAATTGGTTCTTTATGTTTGTAAAGCTTTACAATTTTCTCCAGATCCGGAGATATATCGTGTATATATGATTTTGTTTCTTCGAAGATCGAAGGATCATTAACATAAATATGCGAGAACTCATCCGTTAAGATATCTCGTAGAATAGTGGATGCACGATCCATTTCGCCGAGAACCTTTTGTGGTGGTTCAGCATTACGAAGACGTTTGGTAAATAGCTCCCATTTTGAGATCAGG
>JAQZAZ010000306.1 GCA_029239355.1 Sphingobacterium sp. | reverse complement strand
AAATTCAGTTGTGACTCCAATTTTTTTGTTAAGGTAGACGACCTTTTTTCAACTTGCAAAGTACTGAGACCAGTATATCGATTTCTTCATAGGTGTTATAAAAGGCAAGTGAAGGTCGTACAGTAGCTTCCAATCCGAATCTTCTTAAAATCGGCTGGGCACAATGATGTCCTGAACGAACAGCGATTCCTTCTTCGCTCAGTGTATTGCCAATTTTTTCTGTCGTGAAACCGTCAATAACAAAAGACATAACACTAGCTTTTTCTCTTGCCGTACCAATAAGTCGTAAGCCTGGCACACATTGCAGACTATACATTCCGTATTCCAACAAACTATTTTCATAGGTATTGATATTTTCAATACCTATGGAATTTACATAATCGATAGCTGCACCAAGACCAACAGCATCTGCAATATTTCCTGTTCCAGCCTCAAAGCTGTTAGGAGGATCTTTATACATCGTTTTTTCAAAAGTAACATCTGCTATCATATTTCCGCCACCCTGATAAGGATGCATGGCTTTCAAAATTTCAGATTTTCCATACAAGACGCCTATGCCTGTAGGCGCAAAAATCTTGTGTCCAGAAAAGACATAAAAGTCGCAATCCAGAGCCTGAACATCCACCTTCATATGAGAAACTGCCTGAGCGCCATCGATTAACACTTTTGCCCCATATCTATGCGCAATCTTTACGATTTCCCCTACTGGAGTAACCGTACCTAGTGTATTAGAAACATGAGTAACAGCAACTATTTTAGTTTTAGAATTGAGAAGCTTTTCGTATTCCTGCAAAAGAATCTGCCCCATTTCATCAACAGGAATAATACGAAGTTTAGCTCCTGTTTCCAAACAAATCATTTGCCAAGGAACAATATTAGCGTGATGTTCCAGCAAACTCACGATGACTTCATCATCTTTCTGCAGATTGTATTTTCCCCAACTTTGGGCAACCAAATTAATCGCTTCTGTTGCACCACGGACAAACACAATTTCTTTAGTGGAAGGAGCATTCAGAAACATTCTTACTTTATCTCTTGCTTCCTCATACGCATCAGTCGCACGTGCCGCTAAGGTATGTGCCGCTCTATGTATATTAGAGTTTTCATGCTGATAAAAATTGGTTAAGCGCTCAATTACACTTTTCGGTTTTTGTGTTGTCGCCGCATTATCAAACCAGATCAGATTTTTCCCATTTACCTTCTCCGTTAATATGGGGAAATCCTTACGAATAGCCGTCACATCAAATGGATTGCAATATACATGGAGTTTAGGGCTAACAAGTTTTTCTGATTCATTCTTACTTTGATTGCCTACCGTACTCTCAATCTCCGTGAAAATGGATCTTGCTTCTTCCAAAAAATAAAAGGGAATGAATTGACTTTGTCTTATTGCCTGACATTCACTGCTAGTAGCATCTTTCAACGCAGCTGGAATTGCGTTTATGAAATCCGCCTCTGAAACTCCATTCCGTGATTGCACTGATTGCTCCACTGACTGTGGTAAAGCTGGAGCTTCCGAATTACCAAACTCAGGAAAATACACACTTGCCATTGCTGCTAGTACAGAAGTATCTAGGGACTGCTGACTACTAAGCTGAGAAGAACCTACTTGGAGTCCCGTAGTATCAAATCCAGAATTTATGCTATTACTATTATTTGTACTCATAATAGTTTCCTACATCAACGTTCTCAAGCACCGCAATGGCGTCATCAACTAGAATGGCGACAGAGCAATATAAAGACAGAAGATATGATCCTATTCCACTTTTATCGATACCCATAAATCTTACAGATAATCCTCTGGACTGTTCTCCTGGAAGACCTGCTTGATAAAGACCGATAACCCCCTGCTTCTTTTCTCCAGTGCGGACAAGCAGGATATTCGTTTTACCAGCTTTACCCTTCGGTTTTTTTTGACCATCAACAAATAGTTTATCGGTAGGAACAATTGGAATACCTCTCCATGTTAAAAACTGTGCACCGAATAAAGTTACAGTTGCCGGTGGCACTCCACGTTTTGTGCATTCACGACCAAAGGCTGCGATTGCTCTTGGATGGGCGAGGAAAAAGGAAGGCTCTTTCCATACTTTTGAAATCAGTTCGTCCATATCATCTGGAGTAGGATAACCACTGTGCGTTTGAATTCTCTGGGAATCCGCAATATTCTTTAGAAGTCCATAATCATCATTGTTGATGAGTTCGCTTTCTTGTCTTTCCTTAACACATTCAATACTTAGGCGAAGTTGTTCTGTGATTTGATCATAAGGGCTACTATACAAGTCAGATACACGAGTGTGATAATTGATTACCGAAGATATGGAGTTTAATACATATTCACGAGGTTTTGACTCATATTCCACAAAACCTTCAGGTATATTTTCATTTCCCTTCTGTCTACAAAGAGCATCCAGCGGTGTTTGCCCCTCTTTCACCCTATTCAATCTGAACACGCCTGTCTCCAACGGCTTCCAATCAAATAATTTTGTTAACCATCTTGGAGTAATGGACTCGAATTGTGGTGTTATTTTTACTACATCAGCGAGTTGATAAGCAGCAGGAGCACCTAGGGCATAATTTTGGTTGTTTTGTTCTGTCATAAAAAAAACTCCTTTTATCAAGATATTCTTTCTTTACTATTTTCCTCTAAAAATGTAATAATTATACTCGATTTGATTTAAGATATAAAAATATCCTTAGTCATTCTTCCTTGGAATCTCATCATATTGTTTAAGTATTTTACTTTCAGGAGTCCACTAAACAATACAAAAATGCGCTATCATCGCGATAGCGCATTTTTCATGGAATTTTTATTTGTCTATTTGAACAAGACCATTCTAAAAATCTATAATTTGAGGTTTATAACCGTCAGGCAATTCTTCTTCATTTAAAAATTTGAAATTGTCATCATTGAGTATTGGTATAAATATTTCGTATGGAATCATAGAAAATTCACAGGCATAATTACTAGCTCCGAACCACATCCCCTCTTTGCTGCTTAAATTTAAACCTCTTGCAAACTTTGTGTTGTTTGAGCAATCATGAACTGCTAACTCCCAGTTTTCTTCATCAGCTATTTTCATGAATTTCAGAGTTAATTCTCTACTCCAAATTGGAGATATATAGCCATGTCTGGAAATATACATATTTTCCCCATAATAATTGTTTATGTTATTCTCATTTAAATGTAATTCCGCACAA
>JAQZAZ010000305.1 GCA_029239355.1 Sphingobacterium sp. | reverse complement strand
TAAAACATGAAAATAAAGGACATATTTCTGTTCAACCAAAAGCATTGATGATTATTAACGAAATTAATAAGATAATCATTGGAAAAGATGAAGTTATTGAAAAAGTACTGATGGCCATCCTGGCGAAAGGGCATATTTTATTAGAAGATACGCCAGGTGTAGGTAAAACAACACTTGCTCTAGCTTTCTCCAGAACAATGGGGTTGGATTATAAGCGAATCCAATTTACGCCGGAAATCATGCCAGCTGATGTGGTTGGTTTTTCTGTTTATAGTAAAGAAATGGAAAAACTATTGTATCAACCGGGAACAATCTTATGCAATCTTCTGCTTGTTGATGAAATTAACAGAGCCAGTTCCAAAACACAGAGCGCTTTGTTGGAAGCGATGGAAGAATGTTCTGTTACAGTAGATGGAGTTACTCGCGAACTACCTAATCCTTTTACGGTTATTGCTACTCAAAATCCCATTGGATCAGCAGGAACACAACTGTTGCCTGAATCTCAAATGGACCGATTTATGGTTAGACTTTCGATGGGTTACCCTGAATTGCAGGATGAGGTAATAATTTTAAAAAATAAGCAAGCAAGAGATTCGCTGAAATTACTCAAACAATCCACCAACACAGTGGAAATTTTAGAAATGCAAGAGCAAGTGGAAAAAGTACATATAGATGAAGATATTTATGTCTATATTGCTCGCCTGGCCATGGCTACTAGAGAACATCAATTGATTCGCCTTGGTGCAAGTCCACGAGGTTCGATTGCACTTGTCCGAATGAGCCAGGCTGCCGCATGGCTTTCAGGAAGAGATTATGTAATTCCATCAGATGTACAGCTTGTACTTTTTGATGTTTTTGAGCATCGTCTGATCCTCAACTCCCAGGTAAGTCTTGGCAATGCAACTGCCAGGAGCATATTGACCAGAATTATGCAGACGGTTCTGCCACCGGATATCTCCCGAAAGAGAGCTATTCTATGATAATAAAAAGGTTGGAATATGGGTTGCTGTTGGTAGCTGCCTTAGTCTTTCATATATTTATAGTGGATTATATTTCCTTTTGGATTCTTGCCTTTTTGGTTATGCTGCCGTTGATTTCCATGCTTAGCACGACTCTTGCAATGCGCGGAGTAACAGCTGAACTCATAATAAAGAACGCCTCCATACAGAAAAATGAGGAGCTTCCAATACAATTGAAGGTATATAACAAATTTTTCTTTCTTGCATGCAGGGTCAGAGTAAAACTGGCAATACGTAATGAATTACTGCAGCAGGAACAAACTCGGACATTTTTCATAACTGCAAGTCATTCGGGACAGACTGTAGAACAGATTTTTTCTTCGCAATATTGCGGTATGCTTAGTTGCAGTATTGCAGAGCTTAGGATATATGACGCACTCGGATTATTTTCGTTCCGCAAAAATACCGATTCGAGCTATTTCATTGCAGTTCTTCCCTCTGTTTATCCTCTAATGGCTATCAATTCCACAATTCTTCAGGATGTTTTAAAAAATGTACCATCTATAATCGTGAAAGGAAACGATCCTTCTGAAATAATAGAGATACGAGATTACCGTGACGGGGACCAGCACGCAAGAATCCACTGGAAGCTTTCAGCCAAGTATAATCAGCTCATGGTAAAGGATTTTGGTGATCCTATTTCCTATGATGTGCTGATGATGTTTGATTTGAATGGTACTAGCAACGAACAATTGAGCGGACTTCTAGATGCAGTCTATTCTATCTCTGATTTTCTGCTGAATAATCAAATTGCTTATGAAATTGAGTGGTATGACAGCATACACGAACGCTTAGTGCACACAAGCATCGCAAAGAAAAATGACATGGGATTGGCGCTTGAAACTATACTATTAAATAGCAGGTTTCAAAAGCAGCCTTGGGTATTGAAAAACTGCGACAATGGCGATGGTCATAATTCATATTCAGTTGTTTTGTACCTTTGTTCTGAAATTACATCAAATTCTATTGCACTGATTCATAAACGCATGGCAGGAAGCAAAATTAGTATTCTACTAGTGACGGATACACCCAGCACGATTACAGACCTGACAGTAATAGATGTAAGAAATATAAAAGAGAGCTTGAGCAACCTCGTGATTTAGCACTTTCTGTCCATAGGAGACTTATTATGAAACGCCAAATTCAAAAATCAAACGATGGACTTACCCTTGGTAGTCCTAGTCTAATTGAATCAAAAACCTCTTTTGTAATGCAGTTTCTTTTTTATTTTTTATTTTTATTGTTAGGGGTTTCAGGGATATATGGGTGTTTTTATACTGCATTTTCTGTTCCTCTCTCTCTGCAAGTGGTTATGACCTATGCAATTATATTTTGTGCTGTCTTTACAATTCTGTTTTTGACCAAAATCACCCGCATCCTGTTGCTGGTTCTATGCCTAGCAGCTATTGTTTTTACCATCTTTCTCAGACGCAACATAATAGACAATTTAATTAATCAATTAACACAGGGGTTTTTTCTTACCTACAATTCTGTCATTTCAGCATACGCCCCAAAATTACATTATGATCTTTTTACCTTTCAAACCACTCCTGCTGGAATAAACGATATGACAAATTCTATCACAATATTTGTGTTGTTTACTATGTTCTTTGTTACACTTTTGATGGCCTGGATACTTATTAGAAGAAAAAACACAATTTTGTGTTTTGTGCTTACCGTACCGTTTTTAGGTGCGTCCGTGGTATTCAGCATTATTCCGCATTATGCGGCAGTGGCAGCATTATATATATTTTGGGCATTTTTAATTCTAAACTCTTTATTTATGCTTAAAAAAAGCAAATTTAATAAAAAGAAAGGTGCGTTTTACAGTGGTGGAAAAACTGCAGCAAATCCACAGTCATTAATCCTTCTTCCTATTTTACTTGCTTGTTTGGTGCTAGTAAGCGTTCTGTTTCCAACTCAAAGCTTTCAACGTTCAGATTTTGTGAAGAATATGCGCATAAGCTTACTAAATGTGCCGCAGATACCATCGCCGCTTCAGATTCCTATACAAAGCATTATAGGATATAATAACCGTGTCAATCTTCAACAGGTCGGAAACATTACATTTACAGGAAAAGCCGTTTTGCGTGTAAAATCTTCAAATCATGAATCCGACTATCTCAAGGGATTTGTAGGCAGCATCTACACTGGTCAAAGCTGGGATCCACTACCTGAGAATGAAT
>JAQZAZ010000097.1 GCA_029239355.1 Sphingobacterium sp. | reverse complement strand
CAACATGATTCGGTCCACTTCGCCAAAGTTAAGAACTTCGTCAAGTTCCGCAAAATTTCGGACCTCAATTTCTATTTCTATTGGTTTATTTAATTTCTTCCGATAGTCGTTTGCACGTGTCAATGCAGGTACAATTCCGCCGCTATAATCCACATGATTGTCCTTGATCAGAATCATGTCGAATAAACCAAAACGGTGGTTGGTGCCCCCACCGATTTTAACAGCTTCTTTTTCCAATACACGGAGTAAAGGTGTCGTCTTGCGGGTATCCAATACTTGGGTACCTGTACCTTTTAACAGGTCTACATATTTTCGGGTGGTCGTCGCAATGCCACTCATCCGTTGCATGACATTCAACACCAAACGCTCTGCCAACAAAATACTCTGAATATCCCCGCGCACAAAAAAGGCAATATCACCAACTTTTACTTGGCTCCCATCTTGAATAAACACTTCACAGGCTAAGGTCTCATCAATGTAGCTGATGATCGCTTGGGCAACTTCAACACCCGCCAAAACGCCATCATCCTTCACAATCAGCTTCGCTTCACCCTGCGCTCCTGCTGCAATCGTGGATAATGAGGTATGATCGCCATCCCCAACATCTTCCGCGACTGATTGTTTTACAAATTGCGCCAAATAGTCCTTGATTTCCTTCTCCATAAATACAATTTATTGGGCTAAGATGTGGAATAATTTTTTAATCGAAAAATAGAATGATAAAAAAATAGTGTCTAGCTTAACTTTTATCGACCCGAAGTTCCTCGATCGACTGGTTATTGGATCCAGCTCCGATCTTAATAAAAATGCGATAATTTGCTTGTTCGGTAGCCAATGAAAAGGTGAAGTATTGATAACCATTATTCGCATTGCTGGCCTGGGTCAGTTTGACTGTCTTAGGCTTATGTTGGTTAAAAAATGTACCTAACATAATCTCGGACTGATACTTGGTATAGACCCCGTTTTCGCCCAAAATGGACAAGGTCAGATTGGATCCAAAATATTTCGCTATATTTTTTGCATTCCCCTCCCTTAAATAGGTTTTAAGTTCTTCGGAAATACTTCCCAAGGACAATTCCCCGACCTGTAAAACAGGCTGCGCTAAGTCATTAAAATCTTTCGAATTATGCCCTGAGGCGTCAGTGTGTATAAGAAGACTATATACAAATGTAAATACGCAATAGCTCAAAAGTTTCATATAGCTCAGAATAAAATAGAACAGTTTCCACAATAGATGTATCAATCATTAGGTAGCATAGCTTACACCAAACATAAACTATGCCACAAACCTATAAAATTATTGGATATAAACAAGGGAAGATTTTAAAGATGCATTGATAGATTCTAAAATTAAGGTTATCTTTGTTATACGATGAATAAGAAAAAAGTTGCACTCATGATCCTAGATGGACTAGGATACGGAAAACATGATAAATCAAATGCAGTTGAAGCTGCAAATACTCCATTTTTAGATCATTTATTGGACACATACCCAAATTCGAGTCTGGAAGCTTCCGGTGAAGCCGTCGGCCTTCCTGCAGGACAGATGGGGAATTCAGAGGTGGGCCACATGAATCTGGGCGCCGGAAGAATCGTCTATCAAGAATTAGGACGTATTCACAAAGCCGTAAATGACGGCGTATTCAATTCAGATACCGTTATCCAGGATGCATTTAAATATGCGCTTGAAAACAATAAAAAAGTACACTTTATCGGCTTGCTTTCTGACGGTGGCGTGCATGCGCACACCAAACATCTGAAAGGCCTTTGCGACGCTGCAAAATATGCCGGGCTAACTAGTGATCAGGTATTTATCCATGCCTTCTTAGATGGTCGTGATACGGATCCCAATTCCGGAATAGGTTATGTCAAAGATTTGCAGGAATACCTCAAAACGAGTTCAGGCACCTTCGCTTCGGCCATCGGTAGATATTATGCGATGGACCGCGACAACAGATGGGAACGCGTTAAATTAGCTTACGACCTATTGGTGAAAGCCGAAGGTGAAAAATCTAATGACTTGGTTGCTTCCATCCAAAAATCATATGATGCTGGCGTTACCGACGAATTCGTTAAACCAATCGCATTGGTTGGTGCAGATGGTACAGCTGTTGCCACAATTCAGGAAGGTGATGTGGTCTTTTGCTACAATTTCAGAACAGACCGCGGCCGTGAAATTACCATTGCATTGACGCAAAAGGCTTTCCCTGAATATGATCTGGCTCCATTGAACCTGTACTATGTTACCATGACGGCCTATGACGAGACTTTCAAAAACGTACGTGTTGTCTTCCAAAAAGATAACCTGACAAATACGCTTGGTGAAGTTTTGGAAGCCAATCATAAAACGCAGACCCGCATTGCCGAAACAGAGAAATATCCACACGTAACATTCTTCTTTTCAGGTGGCCGCGAGCAACAATTTGAAGGTGAGAACCGCCTTTTGGTCCCTTCACCAAAAGTGGCTACTTATGATCTTCAACCTGAAATGTCAGCCAGCGGAGTTACTGAAGCGATCGTCAATGATATGGAAACTCTTCAACCTGACTTTATTTGCCTCAATTTTGCCAATCCAGATATGGTAGGCCATACCGGTGTGTTTGAAGCTGTCGTAAAAGCAGTAGAAACAGTGGATCAATGCACCAAAAAAGTGGTGGAAACCGGATTGAAAAATGGTTATTCATTTATCATTTTGGCCGATCACGGTAATTCAGAATTTATGGTCAATGAGGATGGCTCACCAAATACAGCACATACAACAAATTTGGTCCCCTGCATCTTAATTGATGATCACTACAAAAAAATCGCAGATGGTAAATTGGGTGATATCGCTCCAACCGTCCTCAAACTCTTGGGCGTAGATATCCCCGTTGAAATGACAGGAAATGTATTGGTATCAGAATAATAATCTATATAAAAAATTTAGTAGCGCACTTCCACTATTAGTGGGAAGTGCGCTGCTTTTTTGGAGCTGCAGCTCCCCCTCAGGCGAGAAAGGAATTAAAAAGACAACGGATATTTTTTCGGTAGACTCCTTTTTCAATGCTGAGGCACACCGTCTGCAACAGCTCAACCCCTCGGTATTAAAATCGGTCAATAAAGACGGCGAAAAGGAACAACGTGAAATCAAAATTGCAAACTGGAAAAATGAGCTATCAGCTTTTCAGTCCGCAGATATCAGTAAAAACTTTGATCCTGCCCTCTATGATGTCAAAGCTGTCGATTGTGTAACAGAGTTTACCGCCAAAAAGAAAGAATTGCAGATACAGAAGCTCAGAATTGAGTTTGATCGCAACAACGAAAAGGTAAAACATATCCATATCGATAAAAAAATTGCGAACTCTCTCTACGATAGCAATGAAAAGCTGGATTATTATAGCGATTCATTGTACAGTATCGTCAAACTCCAGGATGTACAAGGGCTCGATGCAAATCAATATGAAATTATTGGGCAGTTTATAAAACAAAGAAAATAATACTTACCGAAAAAATGTCTTTATACACATATATAAAGACATTTTTCTATTTCTTGCTTTTCATGTAAAACAAATAAATGCAACATCATTGCTTCATTTATTATTTTCCTTATATTTGCCTATCATATGTCGGCGAAGGCAATAGTTTAGAAAAATAAAGTGCGCGGTATTTCATTGAACAAATTAGCAGCGTTTACGCTTTTAATGACCTTTTTAATTGGTCAGTTCATTGTCTATACCCATTCCCATAAGCCTGCAGCATTAAGTATCGTGGACTGCAGTCCTAAAAAACACCATGCAGACCATCCCAAATGCTCCATCTGTGACCAAAATTCTCATCCACAGCTACTCTTTCATTTTAGCCAAAGCGAATTTTCACTTCCAGAACGGGAAATAGAATTTGGTCTTTTTGTGCCCGGAGATCAAATGGTCAGGGCTTTGCTATCCGGCAATCGCGGTCCCCCAAATTGTTAAAATTGATCCTATGCATAACAATAACTGTTTTTACCAAAGACAGTTGCACGCAATGATAAAATGGACAATCCTTACCATGGTAAGCGACACAGCCGTTTTCATAATGGATCCTTTTTATATGCTACAATTAAACGTTTCGTATGATGATCCCTCCGATTTAGAAAGACTATTTGCATGGTAGGTGTAAATCCAGTTTTTAAATTCGACAGGTCATCATCTGAATAACCCCCATCTACTGGTGGAACAAAAATATTTACAGATGAAATTCAAAATTAAAGGCAGCATATTAATGCTTGTCTGCTATTTCCTTCTATTTTCTGCTACTGCTGCAACCATATCAGGTCGGGTAACAGATTCAAAAACTAATCAACCGATCGCAGGAGCGACGATATCGCTGCTTCAGCTCCGTTCGAGTACCTCCTCCGACCAACAGGGGCGTTATTCCTTCAAGTCACTCCCCTCAAGCGGTCGATATCTTGTCGAGGTGCGGTTTATTGGTTACCAATCGCTGATCAAAACCATAGATTTAACATCAGCGGATGTGACCGTCGATTTCGCGCTGAACGAAAGTATTATCGAGACAAATGAGGTGGTAGTCACAGGAACACTCGTTACCGCGCAGAGCCGCCGAAACAGCACATCTGTCTCCGTTATCTCCAAAGACGAACTGCAGGGCGGTGCAACCAACCTGATCGACGCACTCGCTCGCCAGGTACCAGGCTTAAGTCAAATCACGACAGGACAGGGTATTTCTAAGCCTGTTATCCGTGGTTTGGGGTACAACCGTGTGGTGACCGTCAATGATGGGGTGAAGCAAATGGGCCAACAATGGGGTGACGAACATGGTATCGAGATCGACCAAAATCAGCCAGACCGGGTAGAGGTGCTGCGGGGAGCAGCATCTCTGATGTACGGATCGGATGCCATCGGTGGTGTCATCAATATCCTTGAACCCAGTGTGCCCACTGCTGGTCAGATAAAAGGTGAATTGCTTTCGAGCTACTCGACCAACAATGGCTTGACCAACAACTCGCTCATGCTCACGGGTAATGAAAACGGCTTTGTATGGCGTGGACGTGGTTCTTATCAAAATGCGCACGCTTTCAACACACCTGCTGGACATTACATCAACAGTGGCTTTAATAATACCAGCTTTAGTGGAATGCTGGGTTTAAACAAACAATGGGGCTATTCACACCTGAACTTCTCCTACCTCAAAAATAACATCGGTTTTTACGATGGCGAACCTGGGGATCCTTTATACAATGAATCCAAAAGCCGGACATTGGATTTCCCAAAACAGGACATCCGTCATTATAAGCTTGCGTTAAACAATAATTTTGTGATCGGTTCGGGAAATTTAAAACTGGATCTGGGCTACCAAAAAAATCAACGTCGCGAACTTGAAAGTGCAACTCCTTCGCTATTTTTTGATCTGAACACCTATTCATTGGATGCCAAATACTACCTGGCGGAAAGGAATGGCTGGCAGCATGTCGTTGGTATCAGCGCCAGTCAGGAACATAGCATCAATAAGGGCGCTGAATTTCTGATCCCTGCCTATGACCAGATCGAGCTGGGGGCATTTGGCTATGCCAAGAAAACCTGGGGAGAAAATACCTTCAATATGGGACTACGCTACGATTTCGTTCATACCAAAGGTAAACAGCTCCTCGTTGATGAGGAAGAGCAATTTCCTGGTTTTAAAAATAAGTTCAGTAACATTAGCGGAGCATTAGGGTATACGCATAGTTTCAGTGAAGATTTTAACTTCAAAGCCAATGCTGGTTCGGCTTTTAGAGCACCTAACCCAGCAGAGCTTGGCTCAAATGGTGTACACGAAGGTACATCACGTTATGAAATCGGAAACGAGAACCTAAAAGCTGAACGTAGCTTTCAGGCCGATGCCACCCTTGAATTCGGGCATAGTATCGTCACCGGAAGCATCGGCATCTATGAAAATTATATCCATAATTTTATTTACGCTTCAGCGAAAAAGGGCGACACGAAAACGATCGTGGATGAGGATAATAACGAACAGACCTACGACGTCTATCGCTATGGCCAGGTAAATGCCAATCTCTTTGGCTTTGAAGGAAGTTTAAACTTTCATCCGTTAAACTGGGTACATTTGGACAACACTTTCACCTATACACATGCACAAAATAAGACTTTTGATAGACCATTGGCATTGATTCCTGCCGGTGTTTTGCATAACACACTACGCCTCGAACCTAAAATAAATGGTCTCCATGCGTTTTACGTATCGGTAGGCCTAGACAATTATTTTAAACAGAACCGCATCGACGAAACTTTTGAAACGGCTGCAGGTTCGTACTCCTTGATCAACGCTGGAATTGGCACCACCTTGCATTTCGGGACACAACAGATCAAGCTGTATGCAACCGCCTCTAACCTAACCAACAAACGCTATTACGACGCGTTGAGCAGATTACGTCCAGGGAGGTTGTCTCAGGAGGATCCTAGCTACGGTGTTTACAATATGGGAAGGAATATTACCTTCGGAATCTACCTTCCACTCAGTATAAAAAAATAAAACAGGCACATAAAAAAACAGGGATGCCTGAGCATCCCTGTTTTTTTATGTGCTTTCCTACCACTTGAAGTGCTCGGAAAGCCTTTTTTACATGATTCTGGGCATTCCGTTATTTAGGGTCATCGGCTGTTGCCTCCCGTGCCAAAGGCACATCGTCAGGCATACTTTCCAACGACGAATCCAAGGCAAAGAGTGATTCGTCTGAAGCCCGGTCCCCACCTGCTATCTTTAATTTATCAATCAATTCAAGGGCAAGTTTCTCTTCTTCGATCTGCTCTTTGACAAACCATTGTGCAAAGTTCCATGTCGCCCAATCCTTCTGTTCCATTGACAGATTGACAATGCGATAAATCGCTTCAGTATTGTCGACTTCATGCTTAAATACCCGTTGGAAACATTCCGTTAAACTTTGAGGATCTGCTGGCGGCGCAGCAATCGCCTGAATCCGGGGACGCCCTCCTCTTTCGAGTATGTACCCCATAATTTTTGTCATATGATTCCTTTCTTCCTGCGCATGCCGGTATAAAAAATTGGCAATTCCGCCGTAGCCCTGATCATCGGCCCATACACCCAAAGCTAAATAAATTTGTGCGGCTTCGGCTTCCTTCGTCATTTGACTGATTAGAATGTCCTGCATTTCCGCTGACAATCGATTCGTTTCCATATGCTAAATTCTTGTTGATTCAATAATATAACAGTATCCCAAGCATTTCGTTTGCAAATTTGTCAGAGACAGCATAAGGAATTAATCTGCCAGATCAAAACGACCCTAAGATTACTCTTCAAGGAAAGATCACAGTGTAGATGCCACGGGTGCACAAAAAAAGGGAAACTCGGCTGAGTTTCCCTTTTTCCATTTTATCTATGGTGCAAACTATTTCAGGTTGTCTCTATATACTTTAGCTTTTTTGACCTCTGTTTGAATATCTTTTTTAGATGAATCAAAGCTCAATACTTTTTCATAATCCTTGATCGCATTATTGTAAGCATCTGTGGCCATTGCTTTGTTGTAGTTAGGTGTACCTGCTGTACCAATCAAAATACCCAAATCGCGATTGGCGATCGCTCTATTTTGGTAGAATTTTGAGTCAGTAGGCGTAATTGCGATCGCTTTTGAATAATCTTCAATTGCTACACGCAATAATTGCTCTTTATTAGCTACGGACACTTTGCTGGAAGCTTGAACAGCAAGTGTGTTGTTCGCTTTCGCTTTAAAGTATAGTGCGTTTGCATTTTTAGGGTTTAATGCAACCACTTTTCCGAATGTTTCAGCAGACTTTTTATAATCACCATTTTGAAATTGGGAGTACCCCAACATATACAAGACATCCGGATCCTTGCCCTCGGCAGGTAAAGCTTTTGTCAAGTAGGACTCTGCATTTTTGAAGTCACCATCCAAAAGAGCTTTTTGCCCCATTCTCACATTCGCATTGCTATGCTCAGCTTGTTTTTGTTGTGCATTGGCACCCAGTGCAACCAAAGCAAAAACTCCTGTAAACAAACCTAATTTAAGTGATTTTATGTTCATATCTAAATAGTTACGTTTTTTTAATATACCTTATTAATGACCAAAATGATCGTTTATTACCCCACGAAAAATAACTATGCTGCTTTCCCTCTCGCAAGAGTCTGCCATCATTTATTGTTTCACACTCCAATATTACAATTATTATGCCTATTTATCCAACAATTGGCAGATAAATTTTATTTAACCTGCCTTTTTTTCATATTCTACAAAATAGATTTGTAATTTTGCTACCTTTTAGCAATTGGCACTTCCCTTGCACTATAGGGGAAACAATATTTGAAGCTTAAAATTTGAACGTCTACCGACAACATGTCAGCGACTGCCAGATACACAAAATAAACACTATGAGCAAATTCGAAACTTTTGATTTCAGTCAGGCTATTCCAATCGTTACGGAGGATACAGAATTCTTCCCTTTATTGACACAGCAGGATGAAGACGATATGGCTAACGCTGAAATTCCAGAAGCACTATCTATTTTGCCTTTACGCAATACCGTATTATTTCCCGGTGTTGTCATTCCGATCACTGTAGGAAGGGATAAATCCATCAAATTGGTTAAAGAGGCCTATAAAGGCAGTAAAACAATTGGTGTGGTCTCCCAAAAGGATATGACAGTAGAGGATCCTGGATTTGAAGAACTAAATAAAGTGGGTACTGTTGCCCATATCATCAAAGTACTCCAAATGCCTGATGGAAACACCACGGTAATCATTCAGGGTAAGCAACGTTTTAATTTGGTGGAGATTGTCGAAACAGAGCCTTATCTCAAAGCTCGTGTCGAAAAATTCAACGAAGCAAAACCTAAAATGACCAAACATTTTAAGGCGACAATTTCGACCTTGAAAGAAATGGCCTTACAGATTATTCAGCTTTCCCCCAACCTACCCAGCGAAGCCGGTATAGCAATTAAAAATATTGAAAGCCCCTCCTTTCTGATCAACTTTATTTCGTCCAACATCAATGTCGAAATGATCAAAAAACAGGAGTTGCTTCAAATTCCAAAGGTTGAAAACCGCGCAAAACTCCTGTTGGAACTGTTGACCACAGAAATCCAGATGCTGGAACTGAAACATCAGATCCAGAACAAGGTACGGGTAGACCTAGACAAGCAACAACGGGATTATTTCTTGAACCAACAGCTGAAAACTATCCAAGAAGAGCTTGGTGGAAATACACCTGACCTTGAGCTTGAAGAACTTAAAAAACGTGGTAAAACAAAAAAATGGGGCCTTGATATCGAAAAACATTTCAACAAGGAACTTGAAAAGTTATCGCGTATCAATCCAGCTGCGGCAGATTATTCCGTACAGCTGAATTATTTGGAATTGCTGCTGGATCTTCCATGGAATGAAACGACAAAAGATAATTTTGACTTGAATAAGGCGCAAAAGGTCTTGGACAAGGACCACTATGGATTGGAGAAAGTAAAAAAACGTATCATCGAATACCTTGCGGTATTGAAACTAAAAAATGATATGAAAGCTCCTATCCTTTGTTTGGTAGGCCCTCCAGGGGTAGGTAAAACATCCTTGGGAAGATCTATAGCCAAAGCCTTGGGACGCAAATATACACGTATGGCCTTAGGTGGGGTACGTGACGAAGCCGAAATCAGAGGCCACCGGAAAACTTACATCGGTGCTATGCCGGGCCGTATTATCCAATCGCTGAAAAAAGCGGGCACTGCCAATCCAGTATTCATCCTGGATGAGATTGATAAAATGAGCGCAGATTTTAAAGGCGATCCTTCTTCGGCCTTATTGGAGGTATTGGATCCAGAGCAAAATACGCATTTCTATGACCACTATGTGGAAATGGAATTTGACCTTTCCAAGGTCATGTTCATTGCAACAGCCAACTCGTTAAGTTCCATTCAGCCGGCCTTATTGGATCGTATGGAAATCATCGAAGTCAATGGATATACGATTGAAGAGAAGATTGAAATAGCGAAAAAACACTTGCTTCCGAAACAACGTGAAATGCACGGAATGGCTGCTAAGGATGTTGCGCTGAAAGGTAAGATCATCGAAAAGATTATCGAAGACTATACCCGCGAATCTGGTGTCCGTGGACTGGAAAAGAAAATTGGTTCTATCGTGCGCGGTATTGCCACGCGCATTGTCATGGAAAAAGATTACAATCCAAGCATCCACGATCAGGATGTCGTGGATATCCTTGGGGCTCCAATTTTTGATAAAGACATTTACGAGAATAATAATGTTGCTGGTGTCGTGACCGGACTCGCCTGGACATCAGTGGGTGGTGATATTTTATTTATCGAATCCTCTTTAAGTCCCGGTAAAGGCCGGTTGAGTTTGACAGGTAACCTGGGCGATGTCATGAAAGAATCTGCCTCTATTGCATTAGCTTACTTAAAAGCACATGCTGCTGATTTTGACATTGATTATCGCGTATTCGACCATTGGGATATTCATATCCACGTACCCGCAGGTGCGATTCCGAAAGATGGCCCATCGGCTGGCGTAACGATGCTTACGGCACTGACATCGCTATTTACACAACGTAAGGTAAAGGAGAAATTGGCGATGACCGGTGAAATTACTTTACGTGGCAAAGTGTTACCGGTAGGTGGTATCAAAGAAAAAATCCTTGCCGCCAAACGGGCGAATATCAAAGATATTATTCTTTGCAAATCCAATGAAAAAGATATCCTTGAAATTAAGGAAGATTATATCAAAGATATGCAGTTCCATTATGTGACCGAAATGGCACAGGTGATCAAACTTGCACTTCTGGAAGAAAAAGTAGCTGGTGCCCTAGATCTATCTCAGGGAATTGAAAACACAAAAAAAGAGGCTTAATTACCGCACAGAAGTTGAGATTAAAATAAAAAACGGGGTGACCAAAATGTTGGACACCCCGTTTTTCTTTTATGCAGCTGGTATCCCTTCCTGTCTCCTGTTAAAATTCAATACCCAATGGATTCGCTTTTACTCTTCCGGACACCTTCATCTGCTGCTGTTTCATTTCAACCAGTCAATACTTAGCGATTTACTTTTAGGCTTTTGCCTGCTATATTTTTCCCTTAACAGTAGCCTCATGATACTTATTCTTACAAGCACTTTTGGTAAGTCTGGCGCCTTGCTACTTTAGCCAAGCTTCTCATGGAGCAACTCCTCATCCAGGCTATCTTCGTATTTTGAGATGACCAGCGTCGCCGCCGAATTTCCGATCAGATTGGTAATGGCTCGGGCTTCACTCATGAAACGGTCCACGCCAAAAACCAACGCTACGGACTCGACAGGTACGTGCCCGACAACCGGTAAGGTCGCTGCCAAGGTCACAAAGCCGCTTCCAGTCACACCCGCTGCCCCTTTCGAGGTGAGCAATAGCACTAGCAAGAGGGTGATTTCCTGTTCCAAGGTCAGATGCATATTCAGGGCCTGCGATATAAATACTGCCGCCATGGTCAAATATATACTCGTTCCATCCAGATTAAAGGAATAGCCCGTCGGAATCACCAGTCCCACGACCGATTTGGCGCAGCCAGCATCTTCCATTTTCTGCATAATGCCCGGTAATGCTGATTCCGAAGAGGAGGTACCAAGTACAATTAAGATCTCGCCTTTGATGTACTTTAAAAATTTGAAAATATTAACCTTGACATAGAAGTGCAATACCGCCCCGATAACAATAACGATAAAGATAATACAAGTCAGATAAAAGCCTAACATCAACATACCTAGCTTGGTCAGGGCCTGAATACCAAATGCACCAATGGTAAATCCCATCGCACCCATCGCCCCCAAAGGAGCCAGGTACATCACCATCTTAATAATAGCAAAAAGTACCTTTAGAAAAGACTGCAGAACATTGATGACCGGCTCCGAAGCCTTCTTACCGATCTTGGTCATTCCGATCCCAAAGAGCACTGCAAAAACGAGCACCTGCAACATATTATCTGAAGCGACCGAAGCAATTACGTTTTCTGGAATAATATCCATGATAAAATCCATGAAACTATGTGGTTTCTTGGACTCGGAAATATAATGTGACACCGAAGATATATCCAAGGTCGCCGGATCGGCATTCATACCCGTACCCGGTTGGATCACATTTACAAAGATCAACCCGATGATCAATGCAATTGTTGTCATGACTTCGAAATAAATAATTGAAGTCAGCCCAATCTTTCCTACTTTTTTCACATCCTGCATCCCAGCAATTCCGATGACGATCGAACTAAAGATCAACGGGGCAATCACCATCTTGATCAGCTTGATAAAGGCATCCCCCAATGGCTTTAGTTTCACCGCAAAATCTGGAAAAAAGGCACCACAGAAAATACCAACCAATATACCGACGATAACCTGAAAATAGAGACTCTTAAAAATATGCTTCATTGTCCTAACGATTAACGGCAATTCCCTCTGCCTTCAACATGGCCTTAAATTTAGGATTGCGTATGTACTTATTAAACTCATGGCTTTGCATGCCAGTAAAATCCGTGTATTTCATAATTGGGTAATGTTTCACCAGCTCATTGCAGACATCAGCTTTATATCCCAAATCTGTCGCTTTCAATTTATTGGACAGAAAACCGACAAACTTCTTTAACATCACATCGGTATTATTGATGGTAATGTGGATCTTCTTAACTTGCTTGCTCAAGCTGCAGAACGACTCAGTTCCTTTGATGACATCTCTTATCTTAAAATCTTCCAGCCCTATCGCTGGAGCAAGCATAATACAGGTTATATCATTACCATTTTCAGCAAGTTTTTTAGCTGCATCGACATCTACGTTGTGATTCTCGAGCGTGCCTTTGGCAAAACTTTCGCTGAACGTTGCGCTGCTCAAGGCACTCAATACAACCGATGCCCCACGGCTATGTGAGATCAGAATAATCTTTTTATTATGAATGCTATTCAACAAATTCCGTAGACCAAATTCACCTGCCATTTGGCTGAATGAGGTGGCAGAAAACCAAACCTTAGCGCCACCAAAGGGGTTGGTCGTATGCAGACCATCCCAGAAAAATTTTACCACCTCGTCTTTATTGGGATTAAGCTTTAATAATTTGCGCATATATTCATAGCTCTCATTGACTTCATTTGAAGGAGCATTAAAACCATGCACAAATATAAATACACGATCTTTCGTTTTCACTTTACTCCCTACAGCCAACATTCTGGTTTTTTCAAAAGCCTTCAACTGGCTTTCTATGCCTTTCTCTGTTGCGATTTTCATCAGCGAATAGGCATTAATATCACCACTCTTTGGTGGTTCACCGTAGGTCTTGCGCCAATTGTCCGGGTAGAAGTTTCCATTCTGGTCGACAAATGAATTCACGATATTCGGTTTATCGAACGAATTGGGATAAGGATTCTTTGGTACATTATGTGTGATACCGCAGGAAACCAGTGTAAAAAGAAGAAAAAGATAGAAAAGCTGTCCTTTCATGGAGCTGTTTTTTAAGCTGTTAAACACCATCATTGCATCATGACAAAGGTTGATCAAATCATAAATTTATATATTGGCAAAACACAGTTGACTACCCTTGAGGCCTACTGCATCATTTTTTCCATTTGTCCTACGAATATATAAAAAAAGGGATGCATAAATGCATCCCTTCCCCTGATATTTTTAGTCTTTAATTGCTAAAGTATGCACGTACATTTTTACCTTCAATCCAGTTCATATAGGCTTTGTTCACAACCTTATTACCACCTGGAGTAGGGTAATCACCGGAGAAGTACCAGTCACCGGTATGTGCCGGACAGGCTTTATGTAGATTATCCAAGGTCTGATACACCACTTCAAGTTCAGCTTTCAAATGGTGTGGTCTGACAATACGCCCGATTTCTTCCGAAATCTCCTCATCTGTAAATGGCGCATAAATGGCCTTCACATAGTTTTCGATTTCATTGACATCCTGTGTCATCGACAACAGACATTTTTGATACACTTCATCAATAATATGTGCCATACCACGTTGTTTCAACAGGTTGATTGCCGCTTCGAATGCAACGAATTCACCCATACGTGACATGTCAATACCATAACAATCCGGATAACGGATTTGAGGCGCTGAAGAAACAATTACAATCTTCTTCGGATTTAAGCGGTCTAAGATCGTGAGGATGCTTTGTTTCAGCGTGGTACCACGTACTATGGAATCGTCAATTGCGACGATGGTATCTTCATGATCTTTCACTATACCATAAGTGGTATCATACACATGTTGCACCATATCTGTACGATCGGCATCTTGTGTAATGAAGGTACGCAATTTCGCATCTTTGACATTCAGCTTTTCAAAACGGGGTTTGATACTTAAGATATCATCCAACTCCTCGTCAGAAATTTTATCTGAACGTTTTAACAAGGTTTCTTTTTGAAAATCCCGCACGTAGGTATTAATACCGTCCATTAATCCATAGTACGATACCTCAGCTGTATTTGGAATAAATGAGAATACGGTATTTTTAATATTGTTTTTGACAGATTCCAATACCTGAGGCACCAATAATCTACCCAATTCTTTACGTTCTTTGTAAATATCAGCATCCGATCCGCGGGAGAAATAGATCCGTTCAAAAGAGCAAGAGCGTTGCTCTACAGGCTGTCTAAACATCTCTTGGGACACGGTGCCATCTTTTTTAGCAATCAGGGCATGTCCAGGCTTGATTTCTTTCACTGCACCGATAGGGATATTGAATGCAGTCTGGATCACTGGCCTTTCCGAAGCAACAACCAAAATCTCTTCATCTTGGTAATAAAATGCCGGACGGATTCCCGCAGGATCACGCATGACGAAAGCATCACCATGACCAAAGATACCAGCAATGGTATAACCGCCATCCCAAGTCTTCGCCGAGCGTTTTAAGATCTTGGAAACATCGATATTTTTGGCAATTAATGAACTGATCTCTACATTAGAATACCCTTCTTTCTTGAATTGATCGAAAAGTTCCTGATTTTCATCATCTAAGAAATGCCCAATTTTTTCTAATACAGTTACGGTATCCGCTTTTTCCTTTGGATGTTGTCCCAACTCATACAGTTGTTGCAAGAGTTCGTCCACATTCGTCATGTTAAAGTTACCCGCAACAACAAGGTTGCGTGACATCCAGTTATTTTGTCTTAAAAATGGGTGACAGCTTTCGATACTGTTCTTTCCATGCGTTCCATAACGCAAATGTCCTAAAAGTACTTCTCCAGTAAAACTGACATTATCTTTTAACCATTGGGTATCCTTTGACTGATCTGGAAATGCTTTCTGTACGGAAGCAAATTTTTTCTGTACATATTCGAATATATCTGCCACAGCAGTTGAGCCCATAGCTCTGTAACGCGAAATGTAACGATTTCCAGGTTTCACATCAAATTTAATGGTTGCAATTCCAGCCCCGTCTTGTCCACGGTTGTGCTGTTTTTCCATTAATAGGTACAATTTGTTGATGCCATAAAATGGCGTA
>JAQZAZ010000096.1 GCA_029239355.1 Sphingobacterium sp. | reverse complement strand
GGAACAAGATTATAGACGATTTAAAAATTTGTTTGAAGCAGATGCTGTGGCCAAACAACAATACGATAATGCCAAGGCAGCATATGAAATTTCTTTGGCACAACTCCATACCATACAGGAAGAATACAATGCTGCACAATTAAATACAAGTAAAGAAAAAGCCAACGAGCTACCTGCCAGAGCAAATATCGATATTAAAAAAGCTGCAAAAAACAATGCAGAGGTCTTCCTTTCCTATACGATAGTAACTGCACCTTACGACGGTTTTGTTGGGAAAAGAACAATCCAACCCGGGCAATTTGTTAAAGAAGGACAAACTTTAGTTAACGTAGTCAGTGAAGAGAAATGGATAAATGCGAATTTTAGAGAGACCCAACTAGCGAATCTCGCCGAAGGTACCGAGGTGAATATACAAGTAGATGCCTTTCCAAATTTACATCTCAAAGGCATCATTCATTCTTTTTCTCCAGCCTCGGGGTCTAGATTTTCGGCCATACCACAGGATAACGCAACCGGAAACTTCGTTAAAATTGAACAGCGCATACCGATCAAAATTATCTTTTCACCAAAACAGGACCTGACAAAACTACGTGCTGGAATGAACGTCGTGGTTCATGCAGCTCACCAATCTTAATCATTCATGAGTTCAAATACATCTTTATATTATAAATGGGTACCCGAATGGATTAAACTTCCCTTGATGATCTTGGCCATGTTTCCTCATCTCATGCTGCTGTCCCTATTTCATTCGAATACCGCTTTTACCGCCTCTGCATTAGGGATCGAAATGGAAGATATACAGTATTTTCTGTCATTGATGTATGGCGCTATTGTCGTCGCACTTTTGATATTTCAACGGCTATTTGCCTTCTTTCGGGTTAGGACGTACATCCTATTGACCTGTACGATATCCATCCTCATTCTATTGGCCATTTCCCTGACCAGAGATCCATTCGTCATTGCTATCCTAAGAGTAATCGAAGGGGTCTTCTGTGTGCTCGAGGGCGCCTGTTTTCTTCCCTTGCTGATGATGCAAATCAGGCATTCAAAAAGCCGGACTATTGCGTATTTCTTTTTATATACTTTTATGTTGACTGGTGGGACGATAACTACGTCACTTCTAAAAGAAAGTATTATGGATTATGGTTGGGAAGATATGATCCATGTTGTGCTCTATTGGCATTTGATGGTTATCGCAATCGCATTAACAATCTTAAATAACAACAGATTAAGCAAAAAATTTCCCCTCTATCAATTGGATCTGGCCAGCTGCCTCTTCCTCTTACTTTCGTTAAGCTGTGGCGCATATGTATTGATTTACGGTCGTAAATATTATTGGTTCGATCATAGCGCAATCACCATTAATTCGGCACTTTTCCTTATTTTCAGTGCACTCTTTGTCATCAAACAATATCTCGTAAAACGACCACTATTTCATTTCGAAATTTTAAATTATAAAAATGTTATTCTTGGTGTTATTTTATTCTTTCTATTTTATATCATCCGCAGTAGCCTCAACAATGTATACACGGTCATGGCCAATGTTTGGAAGTGGCCCTGGCATTACATCGTCGACATCCAATATATTAATGTGTTGGGTACCGTTGTGGGGGTTGCTAGCTCAGGAATACTATTATTGCGCGATGTATCACCGAAATACATTTTCGGCCTCGGCTTTCTGCTATTGACTATATCCTGCTTCTTGTTTGTTCCTACCTTTTATCCCGACAGCAGTATTGGGGTGATAGGCTTACCGTTATTTATCCAGGGAATTGGGCAGGGCTGGCTCTTTACTCCACTTGTTATTTATATTCTAACGGGAGTTGCACCACATCATTCAGGCAATGCAGGTCTAATGGGCACTACAGTTAGATTCTGGAGCACAAATGTTGGTTTCGCTTTGTTTCAGAACATCAGCTACTCTTTAAATCAGAAACATTTTATACAACTCCAGCAAAACTTAAATACAAGCAATCCAATCGTGATCTCCTACTGGAATTCATTAATAGGAAAACACTTAGGTACATCCAGCGACCAGCTGGCAACTAATCTGGCTATTAAAGGTCTTCAGGCTACAATTAGCCAGCAAGCGTCGCTGATCAGTAATATGGAGATCTTTGCCTATTTAGGGATATTGGGGACAGCAGTTACGTTGATCATTTTTTTATTCGGACCCGCAAAAGCACTCTTCATGCGGTTAAGAATGCCATACCTTTAAAAATAAAAACGCTGTTGCATTTTGACAACAGCGTTTTTATATGATATATCTTGCTGCCCCTAGGCCTCAAATTCTTGAAGTGCCTTTTTTACACGCGCAATAACTTCGTCTTGGCCGAGTAGTTCAACAATTTGAAATACATCAGGACCAAATTTACCCCCTACTAGCATAATGCGGAATGGCATCATCAATTCGCCCATCTTCATACCTGAGTTTTGAATTGCCTCCTTAAAGAATGCCTCCAGTTCAGATGCTTTCCAATCCGCAAAGCCTTCAAATGATGTGATGATATTTTCAAAAAATGCTGTTTTCTCTGCAGACCATTTTGGTTTCACGGCATTCAGATCGTATTCAACAGGCTGCGCAAAAAAGAAAGAAGCCTGGCTCCAGAAATCTTCAACAAACGTCAGCCGTTCTTTGACAGCTTCCAATACACGGTTTATATAACCTTCTTCTGCTTCTATTTGATGATGAGACAGCACCTCCTTGATCTGAGGCAATAAAGAATTGCTCGAAGAACGTTTAATCCATTCATGATTGAACCATTTCGCCTTCTCAAAATCGAATTTTGCACCGGCTTTGCTGATGCGATCGACACTGAATTTCTGGATTAACGCCTCTAAAGAGAATAACTCCTGTTCTGTACCGTCATTCCAGCCCAATACGCCAAGCATATTGATAAATGCCTCAGGTAAGAATCCCATTTCACGAAACCCTTTTGTTGTATCACCTGTCTTGGCATCCGTCCAGTTCATTGCATAAACAGGGAATCCTAAACGGTCACCATCACGCTTGCTTAATTTTCCATTCCCATCGGGTTTGAGAATTAAAGGGAGATGTGCCCATTGTGGCATGCTATCAGCCCATCCGAGGTATTCCCACAATAAGATATGAATTGGTGCCGAGGGCAACCACTCCTCACCACGAAAGACGTGGGATATCTCCATCGCTTTGTCATCAACGACAACCGCTAAATGATACGTAGGCATTCCATCGGCTTTAAGCAATACCTTATCATCGACAAGATTGGTATCAAAAGCAACTTTCCCACGGATCATATCGGTGAATAATACTGTTTCCTCTGTCGGGATCTTTATTCGGATGGTATGCGGTGTTCCCGCATCCAGTAATTGTTGAGTTTCAGACTCACTCAGGCTCAAAGAATTACGCAATTGCAGTCTGTTTTCATGGCTATAACGGAAGTTAGGCTGCAATTTGCGCTGCTCTTCCAGTTCCTCCGCTGTGTCGAATGCATAGTAGGCATATCCATTTTCAATCAATTGTTCTGCGTATTGACGGTATGACGCTTTTCGTTCACTTTGTCGGTAAGGACCATATTGGCCACCTTGTAAGGGGCTTTCATCTGGAGTCAGGCCGCACCAAGCTAAACATTCATTGATATACTCCTCTGCGCCTGGGACAAAACGAGTTTGATCCGTATCTTCGACACGTAAAATAAAATCACCCTGATGCTGACGTGCATAGAGAAAATTAAACAAAGCTGTACGTACGCCTCCAAGGTGCAGACCACCAGTAGGACTGGGTGCAAATCGCACCCTTACTCTTCTTTCTGAACTCATGTCGCAAAATTACCACAAAATTTTTGATTTGGATAACAGGATCACTTTTAAGGTAAAATAAAAGTGCAGAAACCAGACATTTATTCATTAATTTGCAATAGAGTACAAAATACGGAATCATGAAACCCTCTCAGATAAGCCAACAACGCTGGAAATTTATTTTGCTCATCTTTGCGGCAATCATCGCGATCGCATCCCTGGTTTACACCAATTATCTTGTCCGGAACCTAGCGCATGCTGAACGTTCAAAAGCTGAAGTTTGGGCAATGAGTACCAAAAACATTATGACCATGCCCGATGTCGACGATGAATTCATTACCTTCATCTATGCCGTCAGGGATAGTTTAAATTTACCCGCAATTATTACAGACGATAAAGAGGAGATTATTTTTTGGCGTAATCTAGATTCTACCAAGACGAATATCAAACCAATCCACAACGACAGTGTTACAAAGCATCTGGATTATGACCCTGCTTATTTCCAAAAACAGCTTGCCTTTATGAAGAAAAGTCATCCACCCATTACCCTCGAATTGGAGAATGGTCAAAAGTGGCATGTTTACTATAAAGACTCCTGGTTTTTGCAGCAATTACGGGTATTCCCCTATGTTCAGTTATCACTGATTGCCCTTTTCCTGATTATTGCTTATACCGTTTTCAATTCCATTCGAAAATCCGAGCAGAACCTTGTCTGGGTAGGGCTAACAAAAGAAGCTGCCCATCAATTGGGCACCCCAATATCTTCATTGATGGGCTGGCTGGAGCTGATTCGCATCAAATTTGACGCCGAAGACGACGATACGCTGAATGAAATGGAAAACGATATTAAAAGGTTAGAGATCGTCGCCGATCGTTTTTCAAAAATAGGGTCAACACCGGTATTGACCACTCATAACCTGTATGATGTCATCAAAAATTACATCGATTATTTCCGCATACGGACCAGTAATAAAATTACATTCGAATTAACCGGAGATACACATGTAGAGGCCAAACTTAATATCCCACTCTTTGATTGGATCATTGAGAATTTATTGAAAAACGGCGTAAATGCAATTGGCACAGAAGGAAAGATAACTGTTAATATTTCAGAAAATATTGCGAAAGAAGAAATTTTTATAGACATTAGTGATACGGGCAAAGGAATTTCAAGGTCAAATTTTGAATCTGTCTTCCAGCCAGGTTTTACAACACGCAAAAGAGGTTGGGGACTTGGCCTTAGCCTAACCAAACGGATGGTGCGGTATCATCAAGGACAAATCTTTGTTAAAGAATCTGAAATAGGTAAAGGAACAACATTTCGAATAATCTTAAAAAGCAACTTAAAATATGAAGCCACTCAAATCTGATGAATATCCAGCAGTTTACGCTCCTTATATTGAGACTGTAGTCGATAACGTATTAGATACATTAGAAGAACAAACACTCTCCTTCCCGGCATTTTTGGATACCATTCCAGAAGAAAGAGGGAATTTCAAATATGCAGAAGACAAATGGACAATTAAAGAAGTCGTGGGACATGTCATTGACAACGAACGTATCATGGCCTACCGCGCATTACGTTTTTCACGCAACGATCTGAAAGAGCTTGCCGGTTACGATCAAGACTATTTTATTCAATATTCCCGTTACAATGATCGTACATTGGAAAGTTTAAGCAAGGAATTTACTTATCTACGTAAGGCAAATCTAATTCTCTTCCGCAGCTTTAACGATGCAGAATTAGAACGCAAAGGCATGGCGTCGGAGCGACTGACCAGTGTCAAAGCATTATTATACGTGATCGCAGGGCATCTCAATCACCATCGTATTATCATTCAGGAACGTTATTTAAATTCAGACGATGTCAAAAATTTGGTTTCAGCCTTACAACATTGAGGAGATAAATGTTTTTTTCAACAAATACCTCTCAGGACTATTGGAAATCAGGGCAACCGAAATAGACGATGATAGTATTACGGCTACCATGCCCGTCACGGACAATGTCAAACAACCACATGGTATCCTGCATGGTGGCGCCTCAGTGGTACTTGCAGAATCGTTAGGAAGTATTGCATCCAATTTGGTGGTCGATCCGGATAAATATCGAGGTGTAGGACTCGAAGTTAATGCAAATCACATTAGACCGGTAAGCAGTGGAATTATTACGGCAAAATGCAGCCCAATTCATATTGGGCGATCGACTCATATTTGGGAGATAAAAATGTATGACCGCTTCAATAAATTGAATTGTATTTCAAGACTAACAGTGGCCATAGTACCAAAATAGCCATCTACAGCTAGCTCGAATTATAAATACCGCACAATTCGAAATCAACAATATTTGGACGTAAAGAAGAAGAATAACCATAATTTATTCTTCTTTTTTTTGCCAAATAATTATCAAAATACCCCTTTATTTATTTCGAATATTCAAGAAAATTAAGTAGTCTTGTAAGATGGATATTTTAAAAATCAACAAAAATAGCATGCAATCGTTTGTTTAAAGCTATTTTTTTCTGATTGACAAATCCGTCAACGATAACTTAACTAAATATATAAAACAAAACATGACCACTAATCCTAACGTTGGTAAAACAGCTTTTCGCCCTATGGCCATTTGCTGTGGATTATTTTTTATCCTCGGTTTTATTACCTGGGCAAATGGAACACTAATTCCATTCCTGAAAATTGCATGTAACCTAGAAACAGACTTGCAGGCATTTTTCGTAACCTTCGCTTCCTATATTGCTTATTTTTTTCTGGCGCTCCCAAGTTCAGTTATAATTAAAAAAATAGGATTCCAAAATGGCTTAGTCGTCAGTCTTGTTATATTAGGCTTGGGATCATTGATTTTCATACCTGCCGCCGACAGTAGAAGTTATGCCTTATTCTTAACGGGTATATTCATTCAGGGATCTGGAATGGCCTTACTTCAAACTGCTGTCAATCCTTATTTAAGTATTATTGGCCCAATTGATAGCGCTGCACAACGGATTTCAATTGCGGGATTCTTTAATAAATCAGCGGGAATCATCGTTCCGATACTATTTGGAACGCTCTTTTTGAAAGATGCGCAAAATGTGACGGCAAAATTAGAAGCGACGGCAGATATAGTACAAAAAAATGCCATTTTAGATGATCTTCTTCAACGTGTTCATACCCCTTACATCTCCCTTGCAATAATCTTCGTTGCATTCGCAATTTTCTTAAAATTCACCCATCTTCCAGAAGTGGATGTCGATGCAGAAGAAGAAAGTGGAGAAGAAAATGGGGCTGTGACAGTGAAAAAGACTTCAATCTTCCAATTCCCACATCTATTTTTGGGATCATTGGCTATCTTCTTCTGTGTTGCGGTTGAAGTAATGGCAGGCGATATTATTGGCGTATATGCACGCGAGCTAAAAGTTGATCCGTTCTTTACGACCTATGCCACAGCTTTTACACTTTCATGCATGTTGATCGGGTACATCATCGGTATCATATCGATTCCTAAATATGTGTCTCAACAAATGGCATTACGGATCTGTACAATTATTGGAATTACATTTACACTGATCTCTGTATTTACGACAGGAACCACATCATTCGTCTTTGTTGCTTTGTTGGGGATTGCAAACTCCTTAATGTGGCCAGCAATCTTCCCATTAGGAATCAAAGGTCTTGGAAAATTCACCAAAACTGGTTCCGCTATTATGATTATGGGGATTGCTGGAGGGGCAATTTGGCCTTTAGTATATGGCTATTTAAAAGACCACCTACATATTGATTTCCAACATGCATTCCTTTATGCCATGATTCCAGGATACCTGTATATCATGTATTTTTCAATAGCTGGTCATAAAATTGGTAAAAAAGCGTAATGTAATACAAAACCGTATAATTTCACAAAAACGGGCATCTAAAAATAGATGCCCGTTTTTGTGAAATTCTTATTATTTTTAAGAAATGAATCCGAGTTAATTGCAACAGGCTTCATTCATGCAATCATGCGAAATGTTTCTATAAAATAAGAGAGCGTTAGCCATTAATTAGCAATTCAACATTCATAAATAATCGGGCTGAAAAGCTCAAACAATAATTATCGAACAAATGAAAAAGAAATTCTTTGCCATTGCTTTTGCAGCAGCCTTACTATTTACTGCGCGTGAATCTTTTGCCCAGTTAAAACTACCGGCAGCAAGTAGCGCCCAAACCATCACACAGGGTTTAGGAATTGAAAATGTTACGCTTAACTACAGCCGTCCAAGTATGAACGGCCGTAAGATTTTTGGTGAGCTCGTACCTTACAATGAGGTATGGCGTACAGGGGCCAATACCAATACAACCTTGACATTTGAAGGCGAGGTCACGCTAAATGGACATACACTCCCTGCGGGAACATATGCTCTATTCACCATTCCAAACAAAGCTGAATGGACCGTTATTATTAGCAAGAATACCAAGCAATGGGGTGCTTATACCTACAATCAATCCGAAGACGCTGTTCGTTTTAACGTTAAACCACAGTCTTTAAGCAATCCCGTAGAAACATTTACACTGTCTTTTGACAATGTTACACCAACAGACGCTGTATTAACGCTTGCGTGGGAAAAAACAGCAGTGAAAATTGACCTTAAAGTCAACCAACAGGCAAAAATTATAGCATCCATTGACGAAGCAATGAAAGGTGAGAAAAAACCATATTTTGCCGCTGCCCAATATTATTTCAACAACAATCTGGATTTAAATAAGGCATTAACATGGTTTGATGAAGCTGCCAAAGCGCAACCTAAGGCCGCCCATGTATTGTACTGGAAAGCAAAAGCACAACTTAAAGCTGGAGATAAAAAGGGGGCTATAGAAACAGCCACTAAGGGAGTTGAAGTCGCTACAGAAGGCAAAAATAGCGAATACATCAAGCTGAATACGCAAGTAATCAATGCCGCAAAAAAATAAGGCATTTGAATAATTATAAACTATAAAAAACGGCATCGTAAATACGATGCCGTTTTTTATAACTCATCTTTTAACAACTGTTCCAATTCTTCGGGTGAAACATTCATGTTCACGTTTCCGTCTTTTGCAAAAGATATCTCGCCAGTTTCTTCAGAGACAATGACCGCAATTGCATCAGAGATTTCCGTCACACCGATCGCCGCACGGTGCCGCAATCCAAACTGAAGGGGTAGGTCGTCACTATCCGAAAGCGGCAATACACAGGAAGCCGTCATAATCTTGAAGTCGACAATCACAACTGCCCCATCATGTAGGGGACTGTTTTTATGGAAGATACTTTCTATTAACCGTTTCGAAATATGGGCATCAATATATTCGCCGCTGCTCTGGTAATATTCCTCATCAAAATATTTTGAGAAGACCAGTAAGGCCCCTGTCCGTGTACGAGACATACTTCTACAGGCATCCACAATTGGTTTTAGATCTTCAGTCAGATCCTTCTGTATCGCTTTTTTATTTCCTAAAAAAGACCAGAACACCTTTTTTCGCTTCATCGATATATTTTTACCCACATGAAGTAAAAAGCGCCTGATTTCCTGCTGGAATACCACAATAAGCGCAATGGATCCGACGGATATAAATCCGCCAAATATCTCGGTCAATAGACGCATGTGCATCTGTTTGACAACAATATAGACACCATAAAATAAGGCAACTCCGATCAAGATATTCACGGCAATGGTACCCCGAATCAAACTATAGATATAGTAGATAATAATCGCTACCAATATAATATCGATAACATCCAATAGGCGAAAGCCACTAAACAAGCTATAATCGATTCCATCCATAGATGCAAGTTAAAAAAAAATAGATATTATTTGTATTTTTACGGTATAACATACAGGAAAATGACTAGACTTTCAGTAAATATCAATAAAATCGCAACACTCAGAAATTCAAGAGGGGGCAATAATCCTAATCTCGTATCTGCAGCATTAGCTTGTGAGCGTTTTGGTGCACAGGGCATCACTGTCCATCCGAGACCGGATGAACGGCATATCCGTTATCAGGATGTATTCGATCTAAAAGCTGAAATTCAGACTGAGCTTAATATTGAAGGCAATTGTCAGGAACAGAAATTCGTAGACCTTGTATTGGCTAACAAACCTGCCCAAGTCACATTGGTTCCTGATACGGAAGGGCAATTAACCTCTAATCACGGTTGGGATACCATCCAAAACAGGGCTTACTTAAAGGATATGTGCCAATTGTTCAAAGATGCGGGCATCCGGGTATCAATCTTTGTAGATCCCGTTGAAGACATGGTTGAGGCTGCAGCAGAGACAGGCACAGATCGCATCGAGTTATATACCGAAGGCTTTGCCAGCGAATATGGTTTTGATAAGGAAGCTGCGATCCAACCTTATTTCAAAGCGGCTCTTAAAGCACGCGAGGTAGGACTGGGATTGAATGCCGGTCATGATCTGGACCTCAATAATCTCCAGTATTTCAATCAGCATATACCTGAATTATTGGAGGTAAGTATTGGTCATGCCTTAATTTCAGATGCTTTATACTTAGGACTGGAGGAAACAATCAAACGTTATCTGGCCTGTTTAAAATAAACGAAATAATGGGATTGCTGCTATCGCACCATTCCCTCATTTCTTTCAGTTTTTTCTAAAAGAAATTATTCAATAAAAAAGGCTTTCTTACAGAAAGCCTTTTTTATTTAAATCATTTATCAACACGAACGGGGACTTCCACCTTAACGCTATTAATGAATTCCTTTAAATATACGGTTCCAGCGAATTTTAGAAAGGCCCGAACCAATTTCATCCCAACTCATCCAGGTAAATAATGCTTTACCTACGATATGGTCTTCAGGAACAAAACCCCAGCCTCTGGAATCCAACGAATTGTGGCGATTATCCCCCATCATCCAGAAATAGTCCATTTTAAAGGTATAACTATCCGCTTTAACATCGTTGATATAGATCCCGTCGGCGCGCTTTTCGAGTTTATTATTTTCATAGACGCGAATTGCGCGCTCATAGATTGGTAAAGTTTGTGCATTTAAAGCAACCGTCCAGCCCTTTTTCGGAATCAAGATTGGTCCAAAATTATCAAAATCCCATTTATATTGAGGATCGTACGGATAAGCACCTTCTCCAACCGGGCTTCTTCTGATTTCTTTCACGTTGGACCATGACTTCACCAATGCCAACTCATCCTTGGTCATAAACAACTGATATAAGCCCGGTTGTTGGTCAGAACCAACGGCTTCAATTCGCAGTTCACGTAGACGGTCCATATTCAATGGTGTCCCATCGGTCAATACCATATAATCCAGCTGGCTTTCGGGCGGATCAAATCCTGGCTGATCATTGATAAAGAGTTTGGCATCCTTCATCGCTATCTTATCACCGGGCAATCCCACACAACGTTTGATATAATTTTCGCGTTTATCGATTGGTCGAGCCTGGATGGTAAATTGCGAATTGACGGTCTGCCAACCGTAGGCCCTTACAAGATCATAATAACTTGCATTCTGATTTTCCAAGGCGACTGTATCTCCTGCGGGGAAGTTAAAAACCACAACATCATTTCGTTTAATCTTTTGAAATCCCGGAAGACGTTTATAAGGCAATTCAATCAGTTCTGAATAGGCCTTACCTCCTGTTATTGGCATGGTATGATGCGCAAAAGGAAAAGCAATGGGTGTATTGGGGACGCGAGGGCCATAATTCAGTTTGCTCACAAAAAGAAAATCTCCGATCAATAGCGTGCGCTCCATCGATCCCGTAGGAATCATATAAGCTTCAATCAAAAACCCACGAATAAGTGATGCTGCAACAGTGGCAAACACAATGGCATCTGCCCATTCACGCACCATAGATTTTTTATAAGGATACTTAATTTTATACTCCTGATAAGACTCCTGTTCAATCTCTGCCCGCTTTTCCGCAGTTAATTCCAGCCCCTCCTGTGTGGCAGCCTTCAGATTTTTAGCGTACAAACCATTCAAAAAACGTACGTTATTATCTTTCGCCCACAAGGGTAATACAATGAATGGTACCACAACAGCAGCAGCATTTTCCCAAAAACGGCGTTTGCCAAAACAATGGATAAAGTCGAGGTAAAGGTTATAGAAAACAAAGATATTGACAATAGGCACCACCAGTAAGATCACCCACCATGTTGGCCTCCCTGTTAATTTAGCTTGAATATATTGACTATAAAAAGGTACGATTGCTTCCCAGCCTTTTCTGCCAGCTTTAACAAACAATTGCCACAATCCATAACCCGCTATTGCTGTTAAAACCGCAAAGATAATTAACCACATAATCTATTTATTAGTACTATTTATTAAAATCAAAAATTTCCGTCACCTGATAGAATCCTTTTCTACCATTCAACCATTCGGCGGCGACTACAGCGCCTAAAGCAAAGCCATCACGGCTATGGGCAGTATGCTTAAATTCTATCTGATCCACTTCGGAACTGTACAACACGGTATGCGTACCCGGTACTTCTTCGATTCGATGGCTCTCTATAAGAAGTTCCTGTGGCTTAGGAATAATTTCATCTTGCTCTCCAACAACGGTATTCACCCAGTTTGTCTTCACATCACTGTTATCTAAGATACCTTCGGCAATAGTAATCGCTGTACCACTCGGTGCGTCCAATTTGTGTATATGGTGAATTTCTTCGACCTGAACATCATATTGTTTATAAGGCTGTAAAGCCTGAGCCAACATACGGTTGATATGGAAAAACACATTCACGCCGATTGAAAAATTTGAACCATATAAAATAGTTCCCTCCATGTCCAAACACTTTTCTCGAACGCTTTCCAGCTGATCGTACCAGCCCGTTGTACCGACTACAATCGGCACCCCTGCTTCCAAACAGAGGTTCATATTATCCAAAGCAGCAGATGGTACACTAAAGTCGATTGCTACATCAGCCCCCTTGATATCATCAACTGTCAGGCCAGGGCGATTATTTTCATCCACAACTAAAAAAATTTGATGGCCTCTTTTCAGTGCATACCTTTCGATAATCTGCCCCATTTTGCCATATCCCAAGAGAATGATGTTCATATATCTAGAAAATAAAGTATAGTTTATTTTTAAAATTAAAAAATTCCAGTGAAAAACAGACACAAAACCGTGGTAAACAACGTTTTTTTTATCAGGTGCATGCCTATTCAAAGATTAATAATATCTCAAGTTTCCATCGTTTACTGCTTACGCGGGCCGTGGAAGGAGGTTATTAATTGAATTTCATGGACAACTTTAATCCAACTGTAGGCTTAAAAGTAGACGTTCCGGATGCGAGACTGGCATCCATCAATGTAGGTCCAATAGAAAAAGCAGTCTTCTTAGGTTTGTCATCCCCGATACTCCATCTATATTTTAGCATAGAATCGATATAGGCTTCGGCAACATTCAATCCATAGACGCCAAGGGTAAGCAGTACCATCAGATCCCGGTTTCGCCTTGCATTATCCTTTGCCCGAATAATGGACTCATCTGGAATATTGAGATAAAAAGGATCTACTGGCCGACCTTCGGCTCTATCTTGCAATACCCCCAATAGCTCTTTATAGTACCGATTATTAAAATCAAAAACGAGGACGGTGGTAGCCAATCCGCCATAGATTACAGGCACTTTTATCCACCACACACCGCCATTGGTATATTGCCCCCAGCCCGGAAGCACCAGAGACCGTTTCCAGGCCTGTTTATTTTTTGCCTCAATAGCTAATCGGGTTGAATCTTTAAACACAACCTTCTCCTTGGCTTTAGCTTCCTCCTTTTCACGCTTTTTGCGCTCTTTTCGGGATTCTTTTTTAACCGTATCCTGTGCTGCTTTGGGATTCAAACCTTCTTTTTTGATTGTCTGAACAGGTTTTTTGGAAATTGTATCGGTAGTTTGTCCCTGTACCATAAGTACAGCAAATACAGCAAAGAACAAACTCATTAACTTGGTCATATTACCAGTCTAAAAGTTCAAGAATACGACTCAAATCATCCTCCGATTCAAAAGGAATCTCAATAGCCCCCTTACCTTTGGTGCTCTTTAAGTTCAATTTGACTCTTGAAGAAAATTTTGAAGCCAGATCATCTTCTATTTTCTGTAGCTGAAAGGACTTTGGAGCTTTGTCCTTATTTGCTTTTTTCTTACCTCCTTTTTGGATTTCACGAACAAGTTCTTCGGCTTTTCTAACGGAGAGCCCCTGATCGATAATCAATTTAAAGATATATAACTGCTTATCTACTTCTGCGATATTGATCAATGCACGTGCGTGGCCCATGGTCAATGCGCCATCGCGAATAGCCGCTTGAATAACTGGAGGAAGTTTCAATAAGCGCAAATAATTCGTTACTGTTGAGCGGTTCTTGCTAACGCGTTCACCCAATTCCTCTTGCTTTAAATTACATTCCTCAATCATGCGCTGAAAGCTCAATGCAACTTCAATTGCATTTAAGTTTTCACGCTGGATATTTTCGATCAGTGCCATTTCCAGCATTTGCTGATCATTGGCCGTACGTATATAAGCCGGAATTTCTGTTAAGCCTGCTAATCTTGAAGCCCGAAGACGTCGCTCCCCAGAGATCAATTGATAGTTTCCGTCCGAAATCTTACGTACTGTAATCGGTTGGATTAACCCCTGTAATATAATGGATTCGGATAATTCCTGTAATGCAACCGGATCGAATTCCGTACGGGGCTGAAATGGGTTCACCGATATTTCTTCTACCCGGACATGGCTGATGCTGCCGTTCTCTTTCGTTGTATTTACTACAGAAGAAGTCACTAATGGTGACTCCTCAACTTGTTGATTACTTTTAGCAGGAGCTTCTACACTATCGTTTAATAGCGCACCTAAACCTCTCCCCAGTCCTGTTTTACGCTGATGTGCTGCCATATTATGCGGTTACTGTTGTATTCATTTCATTAAGATGCCCGTTTTTCTGTAAAATTTCACGCGCTAAATTCAAATAATTGATCGCACCTTTACAGGAAGCGTCATGCATGATAACAGAAATACCGAAGCTAGGAGCTTCACTTAAACGGGTATTACGTTGAATGATGGTGTCAAAAACTAAATCCGTAAAATGTGTCTTTACCTCTTCGACAACCTGATTGGAGAGTCTTAAACGAACATCATACATCGTCAATAAAATCCCCTCAATCTCCAAACTAGTATTTAAACGGTTTTGAACAATTTTAATTGTGTTCAGCAATTTACCAAGTCCTTCCAAGGCAAAATATTCACATTGCACAGGGATGATTACTGAGTCAGATGCCGACAGGGCATTAATGGTAATTAAGCCCAATGAAGGTGAGCAGTCGATGATAATAAAATCATAATCGTTTTTCACTTGATCCAAGATCTTCTTCATCTTGTACTCGCGCTCGTGCATATTGATCATTTCAATCTCTGCACCAACCAAGTCGATGTGAGCTGGCAAAAGATCCAGATTTGGCGTTTCAGTTGATTGAATAGCGTCTCTCGGGTTTAGATCATTAACCAAACATTCATATATACTTTCATTGATTGTACGAGGGTCAAAACCAATCCCAGAAGTTGAGTTCGCTTGAGGATCCGCATCCACCAACAATGTTTTATATTCTAAAACCGCCAAACTAGCCGCCAAGTTAATTGACGTTGTGGTTTTTCCGACCCCACCTTTTTGGTTTGCGATTGCGATTACTTTTCCCATCTTGAATGAAAACCTTTCTTAATTAAAATGTCATTTTACACTACATTTCACTTCCCTGAAGATTTATTTGTCCAAATATTTACACTAAATTTAAATTAGCCTAACAAATTCAGCATATTTTGTACTTTTGATTGATCAAAAGCACATATCCTCAGGATGCTAAGATACAAAAAATCAAGATATGTATCCACTTTGAAATAGTGCTTTTTATAAGTATCAA
>JAQZAZ010000095.1 GCA_029239355.1 Sphingobacterium sp. | reverse complement strand
GGCTGATTAATCGGCATTTCTTGAGACAATTTTGTAAGTTTGGAACATGAAAATCAAAATATTGTCCTTTCTAGCACTTATATGTGTCATAAATATTGGGGGACAGGAAGTAAAGGCCCAGAGAAAAGGATTCTGGCAGCAGAAGGTTGACTATACAATGGACGTCAACGTGGATGAAAAAGCTTATCAATATGATGGAAAAATGGCTTTGAAATATAGCAACAATTCAGGCCAATCCTTAAAAAAAGTCTATTTTCATTTATATTTTAACGCATTCCAACCAGGATCAATGATGGATTATCGGTTGAAAAATATCAGCGATCCAGATAAACGGATGGTATCAAATATTGGCACCAAAGAAAAACCAATATTACAAAGCCGTATCGAAACGTTACAACCCAATCAGATCGGTTACCAAAAAATCAAAAGCCTCAGCATGAATGGGGTCAATACAAGCTATAAGATAGATGGTACCATACTAGAAGTCACCCTACCCACTGCGATCCAAGATGGAGAAACAGCTAATTTTAATATAGAATGGACTGCACAGGTACCTGAACAGATCCGGAGGTCAGGCCGCAATTCGGCAGAAGGCGTAGCGCTTTCTATGGCACAATGGTATCCGAAGATGGCACAGTTTGATGAATTCGGCTGGCATCTCGACGAATATATAGGTCGTGAGTTTATAGCCCCTTTCGGCAACTTTGACGTCACTATACACCTCAACAAGAATTATATTGTCGGTGCATCAGGTGTTCTCCAAAATCCAGATGAGGTAAAAGGCTATCAGGCAAAAGCCAAAGTAAAAGCCAGCAATGGTAAGGCTACATGGCATTACAAAGCCCAAAATATTCACGATTTCGTTTGGGCTGCAGACCCCAAATTTGTTGTAGACTCGGCTGCTAGCAAAAATGGAATCAAAGTTTATACAGTTTACCTTCCTACTGACAAAGAGGTCATTTCAAATTGGAAGACAGCTCTGGGCTTATCTACTGAATTTTTCGATTTTTGCAGCGCTAAGTTTGGTACGTACCCATGGCCAACTTACACCATCATCCAAGGCGGTGACGGTGGTATGGAATATGGAACAGCAACCTTGATTACTGGAGGCCGTAATCTGAAAAGCCTTGTTGGCGTGATTTTCCACGAATCTGCTCACTCCTGGTATCAACATTTATTTGGAATCAATGAAACCGTAGATGAGTGGTTTGATGAAGGATTTACTTCCTATGTGGAAGAATTGGCCATGCAGCATCTCTTCGAAAAAAGAGGAGCCATTGCATCAAATCCACTGATAGATGCTTATCGGGCTTATTATAAACTCGCACTTTCGGGTAAAGAAGAACCGATGAGCCTGCTTGCGGATTATTACAATACGAATTATGGGTATAGTAATGAGGCTTACAATAAGGGTGCTGTGCTAGCGGAGCAATTAGGCTACATTATCGGTCAGGAAAATCTAGAGAAAACCTTTTTGAAATTCTACGACATCTGGAAATTCAAACATCCTACACCAAATGATTTCAAGCGTGTTGCCGAGGATGTATCCGGAATAAACCTGAAGTGGTATTTCAATTTGTTCATCAATACGACACGCCAAATTGATTATACAATTGGCCATGTAACTGATTCAGAAATTCAACTGCTCAATAAATCAAACTTTGCGATGCCACTCGATATACTTGTAGAATATCAAGATGGAAGCAAAGAGCTATTTTACATCCCTTTACGTGAAATGCGAGGTGAAAAACCAGAGGAAAATTTTGAAATCTACAAGGGTATAAAACGCACAGTACTGAAGGATTGGTTCTGGACGAACCCTGAATATAAAATTTCAGTTAATAAGGCACCAAAAACAATCACAATAGATCCATCGCTTCGGCTTGCGGATGTGGAATCGGCGAACAATAGCCTTACACGCTAATTTAAATACTAAAAAATAAGCATCTATAAGCAGATTGCTGTGAATGATATTGTGATGAACTAAAAAGCCTCAATAAATTGGATTTTATTGAGGCTTTTTAGTTCATTTCCATTGATTAAAGAATATTCTATGATCTAATGCTAAGATACCTTCAAAGGAATGACCATATTCCAGGTCCGTTCAAACTGATAAGACTCCGTTCCATCTCCTGTAGCCGCAAAAAGATGTGTCGGTTTTCCATTTTCAAATAGTAAAAACGGTCGTTCAAAATTGGCTTGATGGCTGATTGTGCCATCATTCCAACGGATCGTCTTGGAATAGGCTTTAACTGCTTTTGACAGATGCCAATCGATTCCATCTCTCGAATATGCATAGATGCCGCCACCCTCTTCCCCACAGATTTTGCCATAACGGTCTTTCATAATCAATTCAAAATGCTGACCATTATGCCATACGAAAGGATCTTCCACATCATTTTCATGATTTTGATCGCTATGGAAAGAAAAAATAGGTTTATCAGACAAACGAAGATATGGTCCCAAGAACGAATCTGCTTGCGCTGCCCCCAATAGTAAAGGGGGATTATAATTCACAGGTGATGATTTATAGATCAGATATACTCTGCCATCGGGCAAAACTACCGGAGAAGGATTGGATGTTATGGAAGTATCCCATTCGCCTAGCCTCGGATTCAAAATCGGTTGATCGACGCGCTTCCAAGGACCTGATATCGACTTTGAATAAGCCATTCCAATACGTTTATGCATCCAGGCCTTCTGTCCCAAACCCGATTCCCAAACATTCTCGGAATAATTAGGATTGGGCTCCTCATAATTGTTTCCAAAATAATAAAGCACATAATAGTCACCATTTTTAACAATCCGAGGATTGTGGGTTGTACAACCATCAAAATACTTTTTCCCACGGGCAGGCAATACCACTTCGACAAATTCATAAGGCCCTTCCGGTGTATCAGCAATCGCTCGCACGACTTCGGAATTGGTCACCCAATTACCAAAGCCATATTTTTTGCTCCAACGTGATGCAAACATATGATAGCGACCATCTTCCCCCTTAATCACTGAAGGATCCCATATCCAATAATCTGCCATCGCAAATCCGCCTCCCTTTGGTGCTGGGAGCAACTTATCGATAAATGCTTCTTCATACCGATTATTCACCGCAAACCCTTGTTGTGAAAGCAGTAGCATACTCGATGCACCAATGACATTTTTCAGAAAGTCACGACGGGAAGATATTTTCATAAGATTGGTTTTTTTGTTATGTAAAATGAATCTGACCATCAAGATAGAAAATAACTCCTTTGTTGTCAAACTCTTTATCTCCTATTTTTAAAAGACTATTTCTAAAAATAACCCCATTCAACATCGACGTGACACAACACGGGGTTTTGCCCGCCAGTAAAAATATCCAAGGATGGGGGAGACGACTCCCCAAATGGAAGAAAAAATGTGAATAAACGCCGAAGTTGGACCAGTCTTGGTATATTTGTGCCCATGATTTACATCCATATCCCATTCTGCAAACAGGCTTGCCATTATTGTGATTTCCATTTCAGTACTTCACTGCAATACAAGACCGAAATGGTTAATGCCCTTTTGCGAGAAATCGAACTTAGGTCTCCGTATTTGGAAGACAGAAAAGTTGAATCCATTTATTTTGGTGGTGGGACGCCCTCCCTCTTAGAGCCGGACGAAATCTCAAGGATCATTGATGCTGTTGCCAAACAATTTGACATAAGTGATCACGCTGAAATTACGTTGGAAGCTAATCCAGATGACCTTAATGCTGCAAAAGTAAATGCATTAAGATCAACTCCCGTGAATAGGTTCAGTATAGGGGTACAGTCTTTTTTTGAGGAAGATCTGAAATGGATGAATCGGGCGCATACCAGACAGGAAGCATCCGCAGCAATCATGCGTGTACAGGATGCAGGATTTGAGAATATCACCTGTGATCTTATTTATGGCTACCCCTTGTTAACGGATGAAAAATGGCGTTACAATATGCAACAACTGATCGATTTTTCGATCCCTCATATTTCTTCTTACTCAATGACTGTGGAAGCCAAAACAGCACTAGATCATTTCATTAAGAAGGGTATGAGTCCTGCCATTGATTCTGATCAGGCGGCCGATCAGATGAATCTGCTGATCGAAACATTGAAAGGCGCAGGTTATGAACAATATGAAATTTCCAATTTTGCTAAAAATGACTTATATGCACGTCACAATACAAACTATTGGAAAGGCAAACATTATCTAGGCATCGGCCCTTCGGCCCATTCATTCAATGGTCATTCCAGATCTTGGAATATCGCCAATAACGCCAAGTATATCGGCTCCATACAGACCAACCAGCTTCCCTTGGAGATCGAGCATCTATCTGTCCGCGATCAGATCAATGAGTGTATTATGACCTCACTGCGCACCATGTGGGGGCTTGATCTGGAGCAGTTAGAAAAGAATTTTGGCTATTCCGTCAAAAATAAAATTGTGGAAGATGCTGCCGTATTTGTCGAGAAGCAGCTAGTAAGTTTAGACAACAATAAATTAAAATTAACCGATACGGGAAAATTGATGGCGGATCATATTATGTCCGAATTATTTATAATTGAAAATAATTAGAAAAAATGCCTTAAAAATTATAAAAATAACAATACTTAACCTATAATTGTTTAAATAATTACCAAAATTAAAATCAAATCGCTTTTTTAGCGCTGTTTATACTATGTTTGCAACATAATCTATTATAAAAATATTATGTTACATAGTCCCTCTTTTGACTTAGAAATCAAAAGTTACAGAGAGCAGCAAAATGCAGCCGTCGAACTGATTCAAATCATTAGTAATCTTTGGTATAACCAGGCCGTTGAGCTCGTTCTGTTCAGAGAGCAGCTTGTTGATGAAAAAGTAAGTGTGATTCTCAACCACGTCCGGGAAAGCACTATCCTTACCGGCAATATACTGACCATATTTGATCTATTGAATGTTGCCCGGGGATTGGAAAAATTAAATCTAGCTCCCGCTCGAATTGATCTCGGTAAACTTGCGACTAAAGCCACAAACGACCAGATCAATGTGGAGGATTTGTCTTCTTTTATTTTCAATGAATTAGAGCGAATCGCCGAGTGGCAGGAATTAACACCCCGCGATGTTGTACTCTATGGTTTCGGTCGTATTGGTCGTCTGTTGGCGCGCGAACTTATTAATAAATCGGGTTCTGGCAAGCAACTTCGTCTACGTGCAATAGTCACTAGGGATCCCAACGATGCCAAATCATTGTTAAAAAGAGCTGCTCTCCTAAAAAGCGATTCTATACACGGCGAATTTGAGGGTGAAGTTTATACAGACCCTAAAAAAAATGCGCTAATTATTAATGGTATCACGGTCTACGTCATCTCTGCTAAGCAACCTGAAGATATTGATTATACAGCATACGGCATCAATAATGCATTGGTTATCGATAATACAGGTGCCTTTCGTGATGAAAAAGAACTTGCACGCCATTTAGCCTCTAAAGGCGCTTCTCAAGTATTGTTGACGGCACCTGGCAAAGGTGTACCCAATATCGTCTACGGTGTAAATGAGAATACTATTGACGTGGAAAAACAGGCTATTTTTTCAGCAGCCTCCTGTACCACAAATGCTATTGCACCAGTTTTGGCCGTCCTCGAAGAGAAAATAGGTATCCTGAAAGGCCATATAGAAACTATTCATTCCTATACGAATGATCAAAATCTGGTGGATAATATGCACAAAAAATCCAGAAGAGGTCGTGCTGCGGCGCTGAACATGGTCATTACGGAGACTGGGGCTGGAAGTGCTGTTTCAAAAGTCCTCCCGACATTAACAGGCAAACTCACCTCCAACGCAATCCGGGTACCTGTCCCTAATGGGTCATTAGCAATATTAAATTTAGAATTGACATCAGCCATATCTTTGGAACAAATAAACACACTCTTAAAAACGAGTGCTTTGGAAGGCAATCTTGTCGAACAGATTAAATTCTCAGGCAATGATGAGCTTGTCTCTACAGATATAATAGGTACAACAGCAGCCGCTGTCATTGATGGACCAGCAACTATTGTTTCAGCTGATGGTAAAAATATTGTACTCTATGTATGGTATGATAATGAGTATGGTTATTCCCATCAAGTTATGCGTTTATCGCGGCATATTGCGGGTGTAAGAAGGTATACGTACTATTAGAATCCAATTTTCAATATAAAAATAGGGTATCCAAAAAGATCGGATACCCTATTTTTCTTTACTTTCGTTCGTCCACTCTTAGGGTCTCCTTTTCAGCTATTCAATTCCCGGATAGTTTGCTTTTACCTTTGGAGCAGCTTTCTTTATATTTTTATAAATTGGCATTCTTCAAATATTTCATGATAATGGGTGTTGCTCCCGCTTTTTGCTGTACATATTGGCGGGCGGATTTCGCTGCCTCTACACGTTTTGATTGATCCTGCAATCGTTCAAAAACATCCATAAGCCCCTTACTATCAGCAAATGAAAAGCCTCCCCCCTGTTCTATCAGATCTTTCGCTTCCTGAAATTTCTTAAAATTGGGACCAAACAGTACTGGCATTCCATAGGTTGCCGCTTCCAGTGTATTATGTATCCCCACACCAAATCCGCCGCCGATATAGGCAAGCTGACCATAACCGTACAAAGAAGATAAAAGTCCAATATTGTCTATGATCAATACCTTTGCTTCCGTTAAAGTCGTCATGTCATATTCCGTCATTTTTGAAAAACGAAGTGCCGCAGGCCACAGATTTAATATGCTGACAATATGGCCCTCATTGATCTCGTGTGGCGCTAAGATCAGCTTATATTCTTGAAACCGTTGGAGCAGTTCTTTCAATAATTTCTCATCCTCAGGCCAGGTACTTCCAGCCACCAAAACAGGAGCTGTTTCCACGAAAGCCGCTATCAACGGTATTTCTTTTCGAACCTTAGGCAGGTCAATCACACGATCAAAACGTGTATCACCTGCTAATCCCGCATTTCGAATTCCAAATTCCTTCAATAGACGCACACTTTCCTCATTCTGAACAAAGAAATAAGTCACAAAGCCCAGAATTTTCAGAAAAAAAGTACCATAAGCCTGAAAGAAAATCTGTTCGGGTCTAAAAATTGCCGAAACAAGAAATAATGGAATAGACCTGCTGTGTAAGCCTTCAAAATAATAATACCAATATTCATATTTTGTAAAGACTGTAAATGAGGGATTGATCAGGTCTAAAAACAGTCGTGCATTCTGAGCCGTGTCATAAGGTAAATAGAAAACATGATCCGCCAGATTGGTATTCTTTCTGATCTCATAGCCCGAAGGAGAATAAAATGTTACAATTATTTTATGGTCTAAATAATTATTTTTTACGGCCTCCAAAACAGGTCTACCCTGCTCAAATTCGCCCAATGAAGCGAAGTGAAACCAGATATGTTTTTGGCTAGAGTCAACCGATTGTTTCATCCGCAAATACCACTCTTTTCGCCCTGTTACCATGAGGCGCGCTTTGGCATGAAAAGGGGCCAAAATACGCAATAAGAGTCCATAAAGAAAGATTCCAATTGAATAAAGCAAACGCATGTTGTAAAAATAATGTTTATCTTAGTCAAAGATATCAAACCCATTTCATTAATAAGGAACCATTGAGTGGAAAATAAACATCACAAACGGATTTTGATCACTGGAGCAGCTGGCTTCCTTGGTTCCCACCTTTGCGATCGCTTTATTGCCGAAGATTACGATGTTATCGGAATGGATAACCTGATCACTGGAGACCTACAGAATATCGCACATTTATTTAAGCTGGAGAATTTCGACTTTTATCATCACGATGTTTCGAAGTTTGTGCATATTCCGGGAGATTTGGATTATATCCTCCATTTCGCTTCTCCAGCCAGTCCCGTTGATTATCTCAAAATCCCTATTCAGACACTCAAAGTCGGCTCCTTAGGTACACATAATCTCCTTGGCTTAGCTAGGGCAAAACAAGCCCGAATATTAGTAGCATCGACCTCAGAAGTCTATGGCGACCCTTTGGTCTCACCACAGTCAGAAGATTATTGGGGAAATGTTAACCCTGTCGGTCCCAGAGGGGTATATGATGAAGCCAAAAGATTTCAGGAAGCGATTACGATGGCCTATCATAATGCACATGGGCTTGACACACGTATCGTGCGAATATTTAACACCTTTGGATCCAGAATGCGTCTAAATGACGGGCGGGCGATCCCAACGTTTATAGCACAAGCTATTCGAGGCGAAGACATTACTCTTTTTGGTGATGGTTCACAAACACGCTCGTTCTGTTATATCGATGATCAAATCGAAGGCATTTATAGGTTGTTGCATTCAAATTGTATACACCCCATAAACATAGGCAACCCAGATGAAATATCACTATTGCAGTTGGCACAGGAGATCATAGAACTAACGGGTAGCTCAAGTAAGATCAGCCATAGACCATTGCCCATAGACGACCCTAAACAACGTAAACCGGATATTGGTATGGCGAAGGCAAAATTGAATTGGCAGCCCAAAATAGACCGAAAATTAGGCTTAGAAAAAACCATAGATTTTTACAGAAAGCTTCCTTTGGAAACTTTATCACATAAAGACTTTACATACTATAATCAAAAATAATGAGCAAAAAAATATTAGTCACAGGCGGAACAGGCTATATTGGTTCTCACACAGTTGTCGAACTACATCAGGCGGGATATATTCCTGTAATCGTTGATGATCTTTCCAATTCAAATATCAAGATATTGGATCAAATAGAAAAAATCATCGGGATTAAACCTGAATTTCATCAATTCGATCTTTGCGATACCAATAAGGTAAATGAATTTGTGAAAAATAACAGTGATATTTCAGGGATTATTCATTTTGCGGCATCCAAAGCTGTAGGTGAATCCGTTCAAAACCCTTTAAAATACTATCACAATAATTTTTTCTCCTTGATCAACATCTTGGAATCTTATCGGAATAAACCGATTAATTTTGTATTCTCCTCAAGCTGTACAGTTTACGGCGAGCCAGACTCACTTCCTGTTAATGAAAGTGCTCCGGTTAAAAAAGCGGCTTCACCTTACGGAAATACAAAACAAATTGCAGAAGAGATTTTGGAAGAAACAGCTACTGCATACGATAACTATAACATTATCGCCCTACGTTACTTCAATCCAGTAGGCGCGCATGAGTCTGCATTGATAGGCGAATTGCCAAATGGTGTACCACAAAACCTGCTGCCATTCATTACGCAGACCGCTATCGGGAAAAGAGAGAAACTAACAGTATTTGGAGACGATTATGATACGCCTGATGGTTCTTGTGTACGTGATTATATTCATGTGGTCGATTTAGCAAAAGCCCACGTCGCTGCAATCAAATTATTGGAAAAAGGAAACCCTAACGGTAAATATGATGTATTCAATGTAGGAACCGGTAATGGTTATTCAGTACTTGAAGCCATCAAAGCATTTGAGAAAGCTTCTGGTCAAAAATTGAATTATGAAATTGGCCCCCGACGGGATGGTGATATCATCAAGGTTTACGGTGATGTGACCAAATCAGCAGATCAATTGCATTGGAAAGCTGAATTGGGCATCGATGAAATGATGGCTTCGGCATGGGCATGGGAAAAAAATCTGAAAGAAAATCCTTTGGATTAAATAGGAGCTCGTTGAGCTCTACACTTAATATGACCGTCTTCGTAACTGAGACGGTCATATTTTGGTAGTAGTAAATTGGATTATTTGCATCCTTTCTCTTTTTGCAAAAAAACTCCCCGATTCGCAGCTCATCCTATCCATCTCAAAGCTGAAAAGCGGTAAGAATTGAAGCTGGATTAAAATCTATATCATTGAGCACATTTGACCGGCGGCTATCTTTTTCGAGATAAAGTATGGTAAATCCAACAAATATAGAGTTACCTGTAAAGTCTCCACATTTGATCGTTAAGGTCCTTGCCGGTATGGTTTCCTGTTTATATTTAACGTCGTATTCCCACTCTACATCTTTTATTTCTATAGGCTCCAGCTGGTCAAAGTTGAATGAGAACGCGTTAAATTTGAATACCACCGCATTGCATTTTTCAGGAAGGATCAGCGCTCTTTTGACATCAAACTCCGGAAATGATATTTTAAGATCCTGCTTCTTGTTCAGGGAGATTACCGGATCGATAAAAAGATGATCCTGCATGTGACAGTTTTCGTTGAACTGAAAATCCATCAACCGATCCAATACACAATTGCTCAGTGTGCGATTGCCCTTTTCGCAATCAAGATTTGTTTTTATCGCGCGATAGATCTGCCTATTTAACCTATTGCCCATCTGCCCATCATGGAAACCCTGGTGGACTGCTCCAAAACACATCCGAATCAGTGCTCCTGCGCGGCTTACCTTTCCAAAATCTTTACCTGCTCTTTTGGTATCATCTGTCTGTTTAACACGGTACGGCCTGCTTTGCAGGTAATTTTTATTGCCAACTTTTCTATTTACCAGCGGACCGACTAGGCCCCTGATAAATCCATTATCATTTATTCCCATACCTAAAGATACCACAGTAAAGCCCTGTTATCAAGCATCTTGTTGATTTTTAAGGATTTCCAAATTCGAGTAAAATGACAATTGTAAATCTTGCAATTTTCAAGGGACTTTGTTGTAAATAGCTTATGGGCAAGTTCGTCCCACGCTCGCCCTGCTCCCGACTTGTAAAAAACTTACAGGCAAAGTGAATGCACTTTAAAAGGTGGACTCAAGGTGCACTCCTTGTACACTCACTCTGCTTACAGGCCGAACTTGGTAATAACATGGTCTTAACTTGGTCCCCATGGGATCCCTTTGACAGCCAGAGGGCGACAGTAGACATCCCCAAGAAGTGACTTGACAAAATATGTGGTTGATATCGATGGATTAACTTTTTGGAAAAATCAGCCCCAGTTCGATTCGACTGCCATTGGTAGGATCATTGGGTAATAAAAAACGAAAACAAGCATCACGATCTTTCTGCAAAGCATTCTTAGCGTCGAGATAAGTAAGAAATTACCCTTTAGACAAGCTCTTTATCAGAAATATATTCCATCAATATTCCGGCTTGTCCACCAAGTTTCTTTTTCAAACGTTGCATTGATTTTTTGATTGCATCAGGAGTAACGCCTAAAACATTGGCAACCTCTCGATTATTTAAGCCCATTTTCATAAGCACAATCACCCTCAGGTTAGATTCGGTAATATCTGGAAATTTAGCCTGGATATTTTGCAATAAGTTCGGGAACTCCTTAGCAAGCAGAAGCTTAAATTCCTGCCATTTCTCATCCGTTATAAGATGGGAATGCAAAAGTGTTTTAAGTTCATCACGGTCTTTGACACTTGTCTCCCCCATTTCATCAAGCATTGAAGAAAGAAGATCTATCTGTTCATTGTTACGCTTGAGATATACCATATACTCCTCCAGCTGACTTTTGGAACTCATCAATTCCTTGTCCAACTCGGCTTTGGTATACTTGAGATTCAACAATTGATATTCATATTCCCGCATACGCTTGCGTGAACGGTATCGAAATGCATTATAAATAAAAAAGGAAAATACCAATACAAACAAACTCAATATCACCCACAATCTCGTCTCAGCACGTTTCTTTTTGATGAGCGCCTGAGCCAATGATAACTTGTCAGCATATTTTTGTTTGTCAGCCATAAATTTCAATTGCGACAAAACGGGGTCTCCATCCAGAAATCGCAATGAATCCTGAAGTTGTTCGATACGCCGACGTGCATTTAATTCTTGCTTCAAGTCGCCATTTTGAATAGCAAGATTCAACTTATGCCCCTCCAGCTCCAGTATTGTTTTTTTGTCATCAGCTCCTTCCAATAGATGTTCGGTCTCCTTGATCATTTGACGAACTTCCCGATTTGCGCCCATAGAAATACACAAGCGGATCCGCATCATTAAAGCGAAAATGGTATTCTTATTATTACCCAGCGATTTCGAGATTTCCAGATCTTTATCTAAAAGTGACAACGCCTTTTGATAATCTTTCATTCCTTCGTAGATCCGTGCCTGATTGCCCAAGGTCTTGGCATAGCGAAGAGAATCCTTCTCAGAAAGCGCCAGATTTTGGGCAATTTCAAAATTTTTCATCGCCTGCGCCGTATCCCCACCACTTTTTAAAGTTAATAAGCCAAGGTTGTCTAAGATCTCAGCTTTCAGTTTTGGAGAAATGCCTGCTTGCTGCTGGCCGAGTTCCAAATACTTAATTCCCGTTCCATAATCGCCCAAAGTTCCGAAAAAATAACCAAGCTTTTTGTAAGTATGCGTCAGATCTAACACCAGATCCTTTGGTATATCCTCTAAGCCCTTTTCACCCTCTAATAGTAGAGGAAGTGCCTCAGAAGCTTTTAGACATCTATACAGATAAAAACCATACATTACTTTTACCCAAGCTTTGACATTCTGATAACTATAATCCTTTTCCAGATCGAGGGCCTTTAGGTAGTATTTATCACTAAAGCTATTTCTTCCACCTTCACTGTCAAAAGATTGATCCGCTAACAAGCAATAATAAATCGCAAGCAATGCGTTGTCATCTTTCCGAATGGCCTGATTGAAATATGGAGTTAGGTATGTGCTCAACGCCGAACTAGAAGTCTGATACTTCTGTGATTCCCGGATAATAGTTTCATAAAAATTCTTTTCTTCTGCCGAAGAATTAGAATCCATGATATCCATTCCAAAAACAGCGCGACTGGGAATTATCGTTATAAAAAAAAGTATAATAAAAAATCTCAGCATAACGGCATAGAAATCGAATTTCTCACTAAAAATAAAAAATAATTTTAATTAAATCAGCATACAATAAAATCAGCATACAGATAAAAGAAAAATACACTGATCCGATAAAATAAATCGATAAACGGAGATTCCAGGACATCTTAAAGATCGCTAGAATGAGGTATCATACCCATGAGAACTAAAACTATAAATGCGATTTGGCGTAATCGCCTTAGTCAATACAACATCGTGTTTATTTCGATCAGCGATTCGTTCGATTGGATCAAAAAAAGATAATCCTACACGTTGGGTTTCTAACGTAGAAAGTGCAAAAAAACGATCATAAAATCCTTTTCCATAACCGACTCGATGACCATCAACATCAAACGCCAATAAAGGAACAAGAATAAAATCAATAACTGAAGGGGGTACTTCTACTCCGGAAACAGGCTCCGGAATTCCCCATTCATTCGGCTCGAAAATCGTCTGATGATCAAGGATATAGTGTTGCATAGAATAGTCCGAAAAGTTTGAACGGGATACGACCAAGATGATCTTCGGAAAAAATTCCTTCACATAATTTATGATCGGATAAGTATCGGGTTCATGATATTTTTGGATTGGAAGAAAAACATGCATATAGCTAACCTTTGTTAGCTCTATTTTTTGAAATTGCAACAGTAATTCGTGGTTAAGACTTTCCTCCTCTGCCTTGGAAAGTTGGCATCTTTTCATTTTAAATTCCTGTCTTAATTCCTTTTTAGATTTCATGCTTAAAGATAATTTTTTTATTCCATCATTCAGATAAAACGCATCCAGTAATTGGATAATCTAATTCCCGTTAATGAAACTGTAAATAGGCAGAACAAGCAAAAAAAACGGCCTTGTAGCGAGCGCTATCAAGACCGAATAATCAACCTAAACCTAAAATCTTATATTACTTTACGCGTTCGATATAGTTACCTGTTTGCGTATCGACTCTTACTTTCTCTCCCTGGTTAATGAATAAAGGCACCATAATTTCAACTCCTGTTTCTACAGTAGCTTTTTTCAAAGCGTTTGTAGAAGTATCTCCCTTCACTGCTGGCTCCGTATATGTAATTTCCAATTCAACACTTTTAGGTGCCTCCGCCATAATAGGCTCATCACTTTCAAAAGCAATAATGACAGTCATTCCTTCTTTCAAGAAACGTGCTGAGTCACCAAATAAAAATTTGGGAATATTGAATTGCTCATACGTACTATTGTCCATGACAACGAAAAATTCGCCATCCTCGTAAAGGTATTGATAATCATTCGTTTCAACACGTGCTATCTCTACGCTCTCATCAACTCTAAAACGATATTCAACTAATTTTCCAGTCTTCACGTTACGCATTCTTGCTTGATAAAAAGCGCGCAAATTACCTGGTGTCCGGTGTATATATTCTTCTACAGAGACTAGCTCTCCATTAAATCTTAAAATATTTCCTGATTTTACCTCTGATGCCTTAGCCATTTTTTGAATTGAACTTTAAACGGTTATCTCATTATTGAGTCGTCAAAAATACAAAAACTAATTGTGTTATAAAAATTTCATTCGTTACTTTTTGAAGTCGGCAATTGAAATAGTTTCGTCACAGAATTCGTATTCTTTTTTTTGATTCGAGCAAATAATGAACAATCTAAAATCGAGCTTGGTACGATCTATTAAATCCAGATACCATTCCTCTCCTTCACTGTCCAGGTTGCTTGTGGGTTCATCCAATAAGACCAACTTTGAATCGGAACAGCAGGCTAAAACTAATTTAACCCGTTGACGCATACCCGATGAAAAATGTTTTATTTCTTTATCCAAAGCGCTTGCTAATCCTAGCAAATTCAAAACACGTGCTTTATCAAAACCTTGGAGGTAACTTTTAAATCGAAAATGAAAATCGATCAATTCACGCAAGGTAAATTCTTCAATCAACTCGATATATGGTGCTGCAATGGACAGCTCTTGATAAACCGCATCTATACTAATGGTATTGGTCCCCATGGTATAAAGCAATTCCCCCTGCGAAGGTGATAAGCTGCCGGAAAGAACCTTCAACAAGGTCGATTTTCCAGAACCATTTTGACCGAGGACAGCATAGCTCTTCCCGGACTCAAAACGATAATTAATATGCCTGAAAATCCATTCGCTATTATATCTTCGACCTATATCATTTAAAGTTATTTCCAAAGCTATACAATTCGGTAATGCAATTACATTGCTCTATTATTGAATCCTTTCATGATACCCCTACCAGAATTACGGATGAAATCTAAAATTTCATCACGGATTTCCGTTGCCTGATATTCAGCTTCAATAATTTCTATTGCCTTAGCTAGATTTCGATTCTGAACAAATAGAATGCGGTAAAGGTTTTGAATTTCGGCAATCTGTTCTTCAGAAAAGCCTCTTCTACGCAATCCTACGGAATTAATTCCGGCGTATGAAATCGGTTCACGAGCTGCTTTCACAAAAGGAGGGATATCTTTTCGTACTAAGGATCCACCAGTAACAAATGCATGTGAACCAATTTTTACAAATTGATGCACGGCCACCATCCCGGCTAAAACAACATAATCTCCAACGGTAATATGCCCAGCTAGTGTACTATTATTGGAAAAAACACAATTATCGCCTACTTCACAATCGTGTGCAACGTGGCTATAAGCTTGAATCAAACAGTTTTTACCAATGACAGTTTTATATCGATCCTTTGTACCTCGATTGATTGTTACGCATTCGCGAATAGTAGTATTATCACCAATTTCTGCAGTTGTAACCTCACCATCAAATTTCAAGTCTTGCGGTTCACCAGAAATTACGGCACCGGGATATATCTTACAGTTCTTTCCAATCCGAGCTCCATCCATAATGGTCACGTTTGAGCCAATCCAAGTACCTTCTCCAATGACAACGTCTTTGTAAATGGTTACAAATGGTTCAATGACCACATTTTTAGCAATCTTTGCTTCTGGATGAATATAAGCTAATGGCTGTATC